>NYTS01000083.1 GCA_002683655.1 Deltaproteobacteria bacterium | reverse complement strand
TTGATGAACTCTGCAGCTTTGTCGCTAAAAAAATCTAAATGCTGGATCTGGGTCGCGCTGGATTCTACTGTTGGCAAAGTGCTTGGCTTTGTCTGTGGCAGCAGATCGATCAAGACGGCTAGAGAGCTTTTCAAGCAATGAAAGGGCTTGCCTACCACGGGCTATGGGACAGATTTTCTCAAAACCTATGAAAATCTGATCCCCACAGCTTTACATCCCCAAGGCAAGACATTCACTACTCAGATCGAATCACTGAATTGTCGACTCAGGCATTGCCCGGCCCGATTGCACCGTAGAACACTGTGCTAGAGTAAATCCAAAAAGATGTTAGAAATTTCTTTGAAGTTACTCATCCATAAACTCAACAATGCTTAGACCGCCAACGCCCAATTCCGGAAAACTCAGGCTTCGCAATATTGAAATGCGAGTCGGAGACGTTGCTGCGATTAAAGAGGAAGATATCAAGTTTCTCCATCTTTTGAATTCACACTTACTTCTCTTTGAATTCAGTGCCGAAAATATTTCAACTTATTGAGCGTAATTTTGATCGGTAAAGTTTTAATTTTTAAGGAGTTTGGATGAGTAAATCCTTTGATACAGATCTGCCGGTTCTTCAATCCATCAAAGATCGCTGGAGCCCAAGAGCTTTTGATCCAAAACCAATTTTAGAGATTGAGTTACAAGCCATGCTGGAGGCTCTACGCTGGTCGTCCTCTTGCTTCAATGAGCAGCCCTGGCAACTTTTGATTACCCATCGTGGTGACGTACGACACCAAGTCTTGTTGGAATGTGTGTCGGAGGGAAATCGTAGTTGGGCTCAACAGGCTCCTGTTTTAATGCTGGCAGTCGCCAGGTTGCTTTTCACTCACAATGGAAAGGTTAACCGACATGCTGGTTATGATCTGGGGCAGGCAATTGCTCAGCTTGCAATCCAAGCTACCTCCCGTCATATCTACCTGCATCAAATGGGAGGTTTTTCAGTAGAAGCAGCTAAGGAGGCTTTTGGTTTGAATCAAAATCAGGAACCCTATTCGGTAATTGCAATGGGATATTTGGGCGATCCTGACACACTCACGGATACTCAACGTGAGAAAGAACTAGGGGCCCGTTTAAGGCTCCCACTGGATGAAATGCTTCTCTGAAGATATCAGGTTTATATTCTATCGATTTCCTAAAAAGGATCCTCAATAAATTCAGAAACATGGGATTCATAGACTCTACAAAATCCTCTTGCTCCCGAATAAGCAAAGACCTGTTCAACCAGGTTAGCTGAAGAGGATACTTGGATACCGTAACTGAGTGGGGCAACACCCTGTGCAAACTCATGTGCTACATCTTCTAGGCGAACTCGCCAATCTTTGATCAGAGAACTCCAATCATATTCAGCGGGTAATTCTTTTTTATGGGGATGTTTGTCGAAAGGCTTGATCCCTGGAAGTGAAGCTTCTTCCGCTTGAATTCCTTTGAAATTACATTCTCGATTGTTAACCTGGGCAAAAGCAACGGCTGCAAGAGTTCCTTCCTCTAGATTCACAGCGTAAAGAGGTAGCTGTGGCTCAGTAACTCTTTGCTGAAACCAACTTGTTGAGGAATTTCCTGTCCCGGATTTGTAATCAAGTAAGATGAACTGATCAGAGTGTTCTAAACGATCCAGCCGGTCGATTCGAACTCTGAACGTCAGTCCACCCAATGAAAGTTCACCTTTTTCTTCTGATGCTTCGACAATAAAGGGAGTACGGCTTTTCTCTAGATCTAGAAAGTCATGGAGCAAGATATTGAGACGTCGCGCTTCCAACCTTCGAAAATTTGTTTTGATCAACCCTGGATAGTATTTCTCAAAACGCTCTAGGGCAGCCTCAATACAATTTGTTATCCATTCATGTACTTGAACTATATCCTCCAAAGCAGACGATCTATGTGCTTGATTCCAAAAGTTTTCAAGAGACCAGTGGACTAAATTTCCACGTTGTATTGAGGATAACCCTGCTTGAGGAACAGTGGGATGCTTGGCACCCAGGCGGTACTCAGCATAAGCCATTCTCGGGCATAGAGCCTGAGCCTTGAGGACACTTGTTCCACCTCTTACATCTGTACCCAAAGGGAGTGGCAAACCGACGGAATCGGAGATTGTTTCCAAAGTGATTTGATGGTTGGCAAAGTCTTTCCAGATTGGATTCAACCGTCTTGAATCTGCCGCCTCTTCGACCCTCTTAGGCCAATTGAGGCATGAACTTGGGCGTACTTCACGACCGTCAATAGAAAGTGGACTACTCAGCACCAAATCGACTGCTTGGTTTTCCCATCGCTTCAAAAGATCCTGACCACTCTCTTCCACTTGTTCGAAATTCATAGAGTTCAGGCCAAGGTTATTTTGTAAGGTTGCCGGTAGCAGGTTGGATTTTCTTGAATGTGGGGGGAACTGCTGTTCGGTCAAACCACAGATCCAGAGACCATCAATGGGTAGGTCTAAAAGATCCTGAGTATCCATGATCAGAATCTTTTCTGATGTACCATCCTGATTGGGATAGTACATCCGGTGCTGAAGCTGTCTGCGGGCTTGCTGAAGAAGGACACTCAACTGAATCGGGCCTAGGATGTTGTCCAATTGAGAAAGATCTTGGAATAACTCACGCTCCTCATCCCATTCTCTGCCTGGATGCCAGCCTAGCCGTTGGCGAACCTTTCTCAAAAATTCAGTCCATTCTGAAGGCAGTTGTTTCTTAGGTGTGTTTGCGATGAGTTCTTTCAAGCTATCCAGTAATTCCAAAAAATGTGGACAACCAGTTTTTTCAGATAAATGCCTCAATAGACTGTGGCTCACAGTGATAGATTCCTTATCACGTAAAGCCAGTTCTAATTGAATCAGAGATTCCTGAGAATCTTTTGATTTCCAGAAACTTGAACGAAGCACTTGGGAAAGCAACTCAAGAGGGATTTGGGGATAGCTTGTGCTGGAGTGCAGTTGTAGGATTTCCCACCAATGATTCAGATGCTGAAAAGCCTTTAACTCCAAGAGAGGTTGGCCAGCCACTATTTGGTAGACATCTTGGCTGGAATCAGTTTGCCATTCGAAATCTGGGACCAACTGTTCATCCAACAATCGTCTCACGGTTTGCTGAACTCGGGAGAGCTCTGGGATCAACAAAGCTAATTTGGCTCCAGGCCATTTCTTTCGAATGCTATCTAGCCAGTCAATCGCAGCTCGAAGCTCAGACTCCTGATCTGAGAAGCAACGGGTATTACGTTTTGTGGATTTTGGCCTAGATATTTGCCAGTTGCAAAAAGTACTGTTGCGGGATTGAAGGGCTTGTCGAAGTTTATTAAGTAATAAATCTTCACCTTTTCGAAAGCCAATGAACCTTAATTCTTCAGGAATAGGAATTTGGCCTTCTTTAATCCATTTCAGACAGCTGGCTATTAGGTCTGCTTCGGTCCACCAGCCTTCTGCTTCACAACGACCTGTGAATTTTGTTTGCCATTTCGTGAATCTCTCCCAAGTGCGATTGGGCGGAAAGTCGTGATGTCCTGAACTTAGATGGATTCGCCACAAACGATGAGTCTCTTGAACAGTTCGCACCAGTGGCAAAATCTGCAGAAAATCTTTTGAATCCTTGAGGTCCTCTCTGAGGATTTTCTCCCAAACCAGTTGTTCCTCGCGTTTTTGAAGCACCCGATTAAGATTTTCTGGAAAAGTTATCTGCTCAAACAGCAACGCTTGATTTGCTAGTTGCAATAGCCATCGCTCAATTTGCATGACTTGGGGCGGTTCCCAGACAGTTGAATTTTCAGGTCTCAGGTACTCGTAAAAGTATTTTCTGGCAATTGGGACGCTGTTGCTCTGCGCCAACAAGATGCAAGGGAGTTTGGTGGGGGTCATCAGGACTGAGAAGGCGAAAGATGCTGGTCTAGGGGAACGAGGCCAGCTTGGATTTATGTGTTATTTAGTGAATTGGCCGATCCCTTTGGACTGCATTGCATCCAGTAACTCGGTCATGATCTTTGGATCGTCAATGGTTGGTGGAACAGGGACATCTGTTTCAACAGCTAACCTCCGGATGGTTTTTCGCAGGATTTTTCCAGAACGAGTCTTGGGGAGTCGAGCTACAATGGCAGCCTGACGGAAGTAAGCAACTGCACCAATTTCTTTTCGAATCATTAAAATTAGGTCTTGCTCAATTGATTCAGCCACAGCAGTGACTCCATCTTTCAACACGACAAAGCCCACCGGCACCTGTCCTCTCAACTCATCATCAATTCCCACTACTGCACATTCAGCTACGGCAGCATGTGAGCCAAGTAGTTCTTCCATTTCCCCAGTGGAGAGCCGATGGCCCGCTACGTTGATGTTGTCATCGGTCCGTCCCATCATGAAGACATAGCCATCCTCATCAATATATCCTCCATCAGAGGTGCTGTAGTAGCCGGGAAATTGATCAAGATAAGATGCTTTAAATCGATCATGATCGCCCCAGAGAGTTGGCAAACAACTTGGTGGAAGAGGCAGCTTGATGGCGATGTTTCCTGGGGTATTTTTGGACACCTCATATCCTTCTTCATCAAGGACTGTCACGTTGTAACCCGGAGAGGGTAGCGTTGCCGAACCACTTTTCGGTTGATGCGGTTCCAAGCCCATTGGGTTCCCGGCGATGGCCCAACCCGTTTCAGTTTGCCACCAGTGATCTGTGATCGGAACATCCAAAATATTTTGGAGCCAGTCATAAGTCGGGGGATCCAATCTCTCACCGGCGAGGAAGAGTCCTTTGAGTGAAGAGATGTCGTATTTTTTCAAAAATTTTGCATCAGGATCCTCCTTGCGGACAGCTCGGAAAGCGGTCGGTGCAGTGAAGAAATGATTGATCTTGTGCTCTTCAATCATCCGCCAAAATGAGCCAGGATCTGGTGTTTTCACAGGCTTACCTTCGTAAACCACCGTCGTGCATCCATAAAGTAGTGGTGCGTAAACAATGTAAGAGTGACCAACTACCCAACCTACATCAGAGGCTGCCCAATAAACGTCACCTGGTTTAGCGTTATAGATGGTGTTCATGCTGTAGCGCATGGCCACAGCGTGTCCACCATTATCCCTTACCACCCCTTTGGGTAAGCCTGTTGTACCAGAAGTGTAAAGAATATAGAGGACATCCCACGAATCAACAGGAACTGGTTCTACGAGATGTGCGGATGAAAGTTCAGTTTCCCAATCCAAATCTCTCCCATCTTTCATATCAGCTGTTACTTGGGGTCTTTGGAGAACCAGGACCTTTTCGGGAGGGAAGTTGGACTTTTGAATCGATTCATCGACAAGTGGTTTGTAGGGAATTACTTTCTGAACCTCGATTCCGCAGGAAGCTGTTACCAAAAGTTTTGGACGAGCATCATCGATGCGAACTGCCAATTCATTTGGAGCAAATCCGCCAAAAACTACGGAGTGAATTGCTCCTAATCGAGCACAGGCCAGCATGGCAATGATGGCTTGTGGAATCATCGGCATGTAGACAATGATCCGATCCCCTTTAACAACGCCATGATTTTTCAGGACCCCTGCAAAACGAGAAACTTCGTCACGCAACTCTGAGTAGGTGAAAGTCTGTTGTTGACCAGTGACGGGGGAGTCGTAGATCAGAGCAGCTTGCTCAGCTCTTCCTGAATTGACGTGATGGTCCAGCGCCAGGTAGGAGGTATTCAGCTTACCACTTTCAAACCAGCGATAGGATTGGTTGCCATCTTGAGAAAGAATCGCTTGTGGGAACTCAAACCAGTCAACAGCTTCCGCCTGTTTTCGCCAGAAAGCTTCTGGGTTTTCAATCGATTCTCGGTGCTCTACCTGGTAGCCCATATTCTTTCTCCCAGAATGAATTTGGATGTCGACTCTTGGCGTATTCACTTACCGTTGCAGAATGGATTATTCTATGCCATTCGAGTTGGTTTAGTATTGTAAAAGCTTATAATTTACTTGTTGGCGGAGACGAGTAGGAATCGAACCTACCAATGACTGTTTTAGAGCCATACACGCGGGTTTGAAGTCCGGGGCGCCCACCAGTGACGCATCCGTCTCCGTAAATGGCAATATGCAGAAAGCTCTAATAAATGTCCAGTAGGGTGAACGGAATCATCGGTGACTTTTCCAAAAAGCAGGTGAGAAAAGGATTAAGACTGTGATGATATCTAGTCGTCCCGCCAACATCATCAGAGAAAGAAACCAAGTTCCAGCGTCAGAGACATGGTCGTAGTTTTCAGTTGGTCCAACATCTCCAAAAGCTGGTCCGATGTTCCAGAGTGAAGCCATCATCATATTGAGACCAGACCACCAATCCATCTCTGGTGAGAGAATACTCAGAAAAACCCCTCCGATGGCAACGGCATGCATCTGCAGAATGATGAAGCCAAGTACACCATTTACCAAGGACATTTCAACCGGTCTACCATCAATCAAGATTGATTGAACCTCATGTGGTCGGGCCATCCGATGAAGCAAGCGCTCTAAGAATCGAATCAACAGCACAATATGAACGATACGGATTCCGCTTGTTGTTGATCCGGAACAAGCGCCTATGAACAGGCAGAAAAACAATAACATCTGTGCCGCCTGTGGCCACAGTTCATAGTCTGTTGAAGTGTAGCCTGTGGTTGTGAGTAGGGAAAGCACCTGAAAGAATCCGTAGCGCAAGGCGTCCAGCAGATTGGAGTTTGTCCCGTTGAGCCAAAGTAACCCGGACACCCCAATCCCAAGGACAAAGCAAATCATCAGATACGCTTTGAGTTCAGTGCTTTTCATCAAGGATTGCCAATTGCCTTTGAGAGCTTGGTAGTGCAGGACAAAATCCATTCCTCCCAAAAACATGAAGAGACACAAAACCCATTCAACGTAAGCACTTCCAAATCCACCTGCACTGGCATTCAATGTTGAATAGCCTCCTGTAGCAACGGCACTAAAGGCTTGGCAAAGGGCATCAAACCAAGAGAGTCCCCCGAACCAGAGCAAAATCGCGCATACTCCATTCAAGAGTAAATAAATTCCCCAAAGCCACTTCATCGTTAACCGAACGTTCGGAAGCATTTTATCGCCAGTTCCCCCTTGACCAGGGGCTGACTCAATTCGGTACATCTGCAGATTTCCGCTTCCTACGTAAGAGAAAATCAACAGATACAGGCCAATCATTCCCATCCCTCCAAGAAAATGGGTCATGGAGCGCCAGAATAACAACCCATGTGGCAAGGCTTCGATGTCATCGAGGATTGTGGAGCCTGTGGTTGTCAGGCCTGACATGACCTCAAAAAAGGCATCAGTCAGACTGGGAATACTGCCGTGAAGAATGAAGGGGAGACAGCCGACTAGACAAATACTGAACCAACCTAGGGTTACAATCAGCACCGTGTCTCGGAATTTTAAATTGCGTGATTGGCGATTAAACCACCAAAGAGGGCCACCGATCAAAACTGCAATACCAATTGCAGCGAGGATCGCTAGTGTGTCATTTTCGCCGTATAGCAGAGAAATCAGGAGAGGAATGAAAAGGACTGCGGCCAGCAGGAGCTGCAGGGCACCGATGCTCTGGAGTGTCGGACCGAACTTCATGAAAAATGCTGGTTTTACAGAGAAATCTGGCAGATTCTTATAGTGGGAATTTGGACCAGTCCATGTCTTTCATTTCTTCTTGGATTGCTTCCTCGGAGACTTCTCTAGAGGTAGGCGCGCTTACAGTGCCACCTTCTGATGTATTGCTTCCTCCAAATTTTTTCTGTTCAAATTTTTCGTAGAATCCAAGGGGTAGACCTAGCGCTCCACGGATAATGTGCTTAACCTTCTGCTCATCTTCCAGGGAATCGATACGATTAGAGATAGGGAAGCCCTTTGGGTTGATCTGATCATCTCTGGGTTCGATGCCTGCCATGTGAGCTAATAGGGTGTCTTCTCCTTTCTGGATCTGTTTTTGGAAGTTTTCCGACATCAATAGTAAGACTGGAATTGGAGCTGCTAAGGAAAGGTTTTTCGCATACAAGAAGCGCATGATGTCTTCAAATAAGTAGCACTCACAATCTACGATGTAGAGTAGGAAATTTTCTGCCTCGAATTCTCTTTTGCCAGGAAGAGTTCGCATGTAAACCAGCCGCTCTGGAAAATCTCCAACACTTAGCGCGGCTCGGATACCAGCTTCTTCAACAGGTTTGTCCTCACTGACAATGCTCACTCGGCCGAATTCGAGCAATTCTTCTAAAGACATGTCCTGTGCCTTTGGCTGAGACTTCAGGAAAGAAATTACCTTCTTGTTCTCCAGCATTGCCAACCAGCGAATTCCACAAGCAAAGCTATGAATTTTTAGAGAATTGAGCCGGTACTGAATAATCGAACCAAAGAGTTCCTCTTCTGGATTTAGTTTTCTCACCACCTCTTCTTCTTCCTGAGTTTGATCAGTTTTCTGTAGTCTGGAAGAAGGCACACTTTTCACGGTGATGGCTCCTGACAACTCCTGACCATAGTTGTTCGCTGCGAGTGCTTTTTCACCCTCGAAAGTTTCATTCGCTCTCATTTCCTCAAGGAGTTTGCTTTCTTGATCATTCAGAGACTTCGCTTTAAACGAGTGGCTTTTCTTTTTTGCTATCATTTTTGCTAGTGGTGTCAACTCTGTCAGTGCAAGGGTGCCATTCAGAGTATTGAGTAAGGTTTCCTCCTTCTCACGATCTTTATCCGTTTCCTTGCCCTCTTTATCTGGTAGTATCATTCTGAGTAGCTTCTCTTTGGGGGTAGAGAGAAGAGTGTGCATGTTTTCGGAACTGACCGTTGGCGTAGGATTGTGATTCTCGTCATCTGCTACAGCACAAGTTCGGAGTTTGATCACCAAGTCCCCACTTTCCTCAAGATTCCATCCGTTGATGAAGACAACCTCAAACTTTCTGAAGAATTGGGCGTTTTGAAGAAAATGCATGTAGGCCGCTTCCGTAGGGGCGTTGGCCAACTTGGGATTCTCTAATTTATGCTTCAGGAACACCTGAAGAAAATCGAGAGAATTCATGTAGGTCAGTTGATGGCGTGGGAAGCCTTTTTTTGCTAGATGGTCAATGATGTCAGATGAGAAGTCGTCTACAACAAGGTAGCGGGTCATTTGTAGCATGATACCGCCGAAGCGGGTAACCACGTGAGCGCGCCTCGTCCCTAGCAACAGGATTGACTCAATGAGATTAAAGTAGCCCTTGGCAAGTTTGCGGCTGAAAGCTTCAATTTTAGTAAGCTCCTGATCAATTTCGTATTGGTTTGCAGCAATATCCTGATAGGACTCATACTTTTGAAAGATCATCTGAAAGTATTCGTCGTAGCGCTCCTCCTTGAGGTTCTCTCTTAACTCCAAATAGCGCTTTTCCAGTTTGTTGATCATGTTTTCATAACGAACCGGAACGTCTGGTAATCCCTTCGGATGGTCAAGATCCACTTCGTAGATTCGTTTTTGTCGCTGCTGATATTCCTTGGTTTTCTTTAGGTCTTCAGAGGCCTCAAAGCCAAGCAGGATCATGAAATCGCATTTCCGCAACACCTCCGGCTTCAGCGCGGACTCTTTGATCACCATGAATTTACTGAATTTATTATTCCTCAGTACTGCATTCACCCGTTTAGCGTAAGTATCATGTAGCTGGTTTTCGATGCAAACGATCAATCTCATACTGGTTTGACCGTATTGCAAGGACTCCAAATGATTCTGAAGGTCTTGTATTCGCGTCTGGTTCTTTATCTTTTGTGTAGTGTGCTCCTCATCAAGATAAGATTGCAGAATACTTGTGGAAGCCAGTTGCTGGGCAACGAGACGAGTGATAGCGCCCTTGTTCCCAATTCCTCCCAATTCACGACTGAGTTCTCCCCACTGGTAGGAGAGTCGATCTTTAAGTCGAAAAGGTGCGTGCTTCGTTATCGTAACAATGATTGCATCCGGATTGTTATTTCGATAGAGCACAAGAATATTTCTGAGCTTTGCCAGGAGTTTTGGTCGTTGAGGTGGCATCACCCAAGCGGGGAGTGATAAGCTCACAAAGATCAGATCTGCAAAATTGTAGGGGTAATCTTGAACTTCAGCAGCGTTGACAAGTTTAGTCTCCATTCCAAATTTCACCCAAGGTAAGGAATCACTTTGCAGGACCTGCTGCATCATGTCCTGTTCTCTCTGGAGCGCTTTTCTAAGAGCATCAATGTCCAGGCCCCGAGTGTTCAATTCCCAAGTTGAATCGTCATTATTGTTGGGAAATTTGATCTCAACCATCAGATATGAGAAGAAAAATTCTAGACCCGGCTGTCCCTGACGCCAGGCAGCCTCTTCCATTTGGTGCAGGAGCTTTTGTGGATCTTGATCCGGATTTCCCTGGATGTTTTCTTCTGTGGTCATGTCGTATGAATTGATTGAGGCGGTACAGGAACCGGAAAGCTTCCGGCTATAGCAGAAAAACTCTCTGACGTTAACATAGGTGTTTGAAAAGAGCCAAGAGCTTTTGAACTAACGGTGGATGACAAACCGAACACGCTTTACACCATTTGAGCCCGTAAAATACTAGTCTGCTGGCGCAGGAATTGAATCGCAGATTAGGAGGTTCAAGTAATCACAATCAACATTAGGAATTGGGTTTACATGCAAGTCAAACAGTCAGTCGTCAGCGGAAATGGAGAGCAGAAAGCTTCCAAGAATTCGAAAGTCGAAAATGTTTCTGCTCCGAAAACGGTTGCATTGAACACTTTGGGAGAAATTCCAAAATCGGCCCAGCTACAGGAGATGTCGGCTTATCTGAAGATTATTTCTCGTCTGGAAAATTTGAATGCTCGGCAGGACAGCCTACCTGAACCCGCTATTCAGGGTTTCATTCAAGGGCTTGAGAAGCAAGTTGCTCAAATGAATGATCATGAAAAAGCTCTGCTGCTGAGGATTCCTGAAGTCAAATCATTGAATGTCAAGAATGCTGAGGAGTTGATCGATAGAATTGAAGATAAACTGACGGATGGACAAGCGAGCTTGAAGTTTTTTGAATTGTTGAGACAACCACAATTCGTTGAATTGATTGATCCAAGTCGCAAAGTGCAAACCTATGGCAACAAGGGCGCAGTGCAGCCTTCGGTAGCCAGTAGTGCTCCTGTGACTTCACAACAAACCCAGCCACCAACTCCTGAGAGTAACCGGGAAGCAATCGCGACATCTGCCACGAAATACACAATGCCTCCCCAAGATTCAGTGGAGCCTTCTCCGATAAATCCACGACCTACAAACGCCTGAATTACCCCACTTCATTACTCTGAACAAAGTTTGATCTTGGTTTTCTGAGGCCAAACCTCAGTAAGTCACGCTCTTAATTTGCTTGCAGTACCACAAGACCCCTGAATTCATCCAGTTACTCTATGTACACAAACTATTTCTGAATCAGATAGGTTTGTTGCAGATCATTTCTGACGGGGTGTGGGATTCTGGAAGTCTTTGTAGAGAAGAAAGAGAAAACTTAGATTTATCATCAGGAGCAAGCCCAGCAGAAAAAGCAGATTGGTAGAGTAGAAGATTCCAGCAATTGCTGCTCCAGCAAAATGACCTACAAACTGGCAAAAATTGTAAACACCACTAGCAGTACCTTTGGTTGTTGGGTTTGTAAGCCTAGTAACGAGCGAAGGGAAGAGCGGCTCAAAAACATTAAATCCCATGAAGAACAGGAATAGTCCTGCAATTAGTAAGGATTTGTCCTGAAACTCATGAAAAAAAGCTAAACAGAAAACAGAGGCTATCAAAAAAACAACTCCTAGAAACATCACTTCGCGGAAGCGATTTTTAGTTTCTGCTACAATCGCTGCTCCGACCATGATCAAGCCCCCACTCAACAACATCGGAAGATAAATTTGCCATAGCTCAGAGCTTATCCAACCTTGCTCTGAAAGTTGGATTGGAATCATGAAAAAAATGGCTGAAAGTCCTGTGCTACAAGCAAATGCCCCAAAATCAATTGTCCGAATAGAAGGCAAGACCAATACAGATTTGATTATTTCTAGGGTTGGGGTGTTTGGGGTTCTGGAGGGCTTTTCTGGTTCAGGAACGAATCGCCAAAGGATGAATAAGCCAATCGTTGCCATTAGAGTAATGAGACCAAAAATCCCGGATAATCCGGCAAAACCACCTAAGAACGGAGCTATGAAAAAAGCCCCCCCGAAAGCTATTCCAATGCTTGCACCGATGCCAGCGTTTGCTCTAGTTCGTACTTCGGGTCTCGTCAGATCTGCAATCAAAGCAAAGACAGCAGAACTGATGGCACCTGCTCCCTGTAGCAAGCGAGCAACGATCATCAAATAAATATTGTCAGCGAAAGCAGCAATTAGGCTGCCAATAATGAACAATAAAAGACCAGCCATGATAACTGGTTTCCTACCTATGCGATCACTCCAAATGCCAAATGGAATTTGAAGCACGGCTTGAGTCAACCCGTACCCACCAAAGGCGAGTCCGATCAACAATGGAGTAGCACCTTCCAACGTTTGAGCTAATAAACTGAAGACCGGAAGTACAAGAAAGAGCCCGAACATCCGAAAAAACATGATGCTGCTGAGGCTTAGAATACTGCGGGATTCTAGAGGAGTAAAAACCTGACCGCGATCGCGTTTGGGCATTAGATTGGAATACTTTTGGACTACTTCGACAGATGATGGCTCAGATGGAGCCATCATAATTATTTAAGCGGTGGGCCAATGATAGAGAATTAGGTACACCAAAACCCCGGTAACCGAAACATACATCCAGACAGGGAAGGTGTATCTTGCCAGTCGGCGGTGAGAAGTGAAGCTATTTGTGGCAGCAAAATAGAGAGTTGTGAAAATCATGGGCAGCATAACAGCGGAAAGAACAATATGGCTGATTAAGATGAAGAAATAAATTGGTCTGATGAAGCCGACACCTTCGAAGGGAGTGTCTCCTTGGAAATGGTGATAGACCAAGTAGGAAACTAAAAAAACCGCAGAAAACCCCAGTGCTGTCAGCATCATTCGCCAATGACGCTCCTTGTCTCCTTGCTTGATCGCAATGACTCCCAGAGCAAGAAAAAGTGCGCAAGCTGAGTTCAGCAAAGCGTTGAGCGCAGGCATAAAGCTCAAATCCATTTCTGTCTCAGTGCCACTACTCTCCTTGAAATAGAGCAACCACAACAAGAAGAGGAAAACGAGAGTGCTGACTGTGATAATAGCGCTGATGGCTGTACGGTTCGAAAAAGGGAGTGTATTCATGCGGCAACTCCGGTTCGGGCTGGACGTGCGGTTAGGTGTTCGGTTGAAGCATATTCACTTTCACTGGACAAGAGTACAGATTCACTGAGTGCATATGCTATTAAGCCAACAAGGGTCGCAGCAACAGCAGTATGGAGAGCAGAAACGGGAACGGGAATCCGATAGAGCGCATTGACTATACCTACTGAGACCTCCAATGGAATCAGTAGCAGAATTGCAGAGCCGACATGACGAATTCCACGTAGAGATGAACTCGTGCGTAGTTGCCAAGCCAAGAACATTAGCCAAGTTCCACCAAAAATAGCAAAGAAGCGATGCAGCATGTGAATCCACTCGTTGAAGTGATTCGGCATGAACTGTCCCACAAAAGCTTCTGGTACGTTTGGACTCCCATCCGGGGTTGGTATGGCTATTGACAAAGGAGCGCCACTATGACAACCAGGAAAAGCGGAACAGGAGTAACCAGAATAGGTTGTGCTGTTTTTACCACCGGAGATTAGAATTATCATAAGTATTAGTGCCATTCCAGCAATCTTCCTGGTCATTGGGCTCCAACTACCCCACCTTATCCAACTGAACGTTCTTGGGTGCTTGTTGAGATGGAAAGTCTTCCAAGCAAAATAAACCAGCAGCGCAAAGGTTAGATTTCCCCCGATCAAGTGACCTGTGACGATGTAAGGATTCAGAAGCATCGTTACAGTTAGCCCTCCAAGTATTCCCTGGATTAAAACCATTACCAAGCAGACCAGACTGAGGTTTCTGTATTCACGATAGTGAGGACGGGAGAAAGCTAGTATAACCATTAAAACAATCAACATACCAAGCAGGGTGGCAATGAAGCGATGGCCCACTTCGAGCGCAATCTCATATCCAGGTGGTGGGATCAATTGTCCATAACATAGTGGCCAGTCTGGGCAAGCTAATCCAGCACCCTTGAGACGTACGAAGGCACCAAATGAAATGAGAGGCCAAGTGAGAATTGCCGAACCTAGTACAAGCCATTTCATCATTTTGAATTACATTTAGAGAAGGTAAAAAAATTATTGAAAAATAAATTTTCGAAAAATTAACTAATATAGACTCTAATAACAAGCCAAACACCAAAAATCAGATGTGTGGTCGTACTCTGCATTTGCACACAAATGGTTCTTCTAACCTAGCCAACAATAACATTATCTAGTTTCAACTTGCTCTCAGAGCGAACTAGATTTAGGATAGACAGTTTAATTTTATTTAGTAAGATTTAGTTTAATTTTTCTCTTCAGTCGAAGGCCACCTATGACTTATGTTGTCACGGCACATTGCAATGGATGCAAGTATACTGACTGTGTGGAGGTCTGTCCGGTAGAGGCCTTCCACGAAGGACCAGAAATGGTCTATATCAACCCGGAATCATGCATCGACTGCAACGCCTGTGTGGAAGAATGTCCGATAGAAGCAATCTATGCGGATGTGGATCTGCCTGAAAATTATCAAGAATATCTACAGATCAATGCCGATAAAAGCCAAGAATTTCCTGTGATTAGTGAGAAATCAGATCCTTTATCTACTGCAAGAACTTTGGACGAGATCAAGGCCGCAGGTGACTGATTGACATGGAAAGATTTATTCAAGTCTCTGTGATTTCAGAATCTAAGGCCTGGATTCAAGAAGGTGAACTTCGGGCAGATGAGATGCCCAGACTTGTCGATATCTTGTTAGCAGGCGGTTCACTTCCACAATTTTGGATTAACCTAGAACGAAAAAAAAAAGAAGTTATCTGCTCTGGAAATCTTGAAGGAACGTTATCAATTGCTTGTGATCGTTGTGGTCAACCTCTGAAACTTGTTGTAGATGAAGAATTCACCTTCAAAATGGTTCCTGAGGCGAATTTGGATTCTCAGAATGGGAAAGAAGTTTTTTTGGAAGATGAAGACTTGGACATGGACTTTTATCGAGATGACCAAATTGACTGGAAGGGTATTTTAGAAGATCAGGTAATACTAGCTCTTCCAATTAGAAATTTGTGTGAGGAGCAAGGGCAATCAGCCTGCAAAATCCCGTTGAATCCTCAAGAAATTGAAAATCTGAAGACAGATAATCCATTTTCAAGCCTGAGTAATTCAGGTTGGGAAAATAATTGATCGGTCCCACAAATACATGGAGAAATCATGGCAGTCCCAAAACGAAAAATTTCCAAAAGCAGACGTGATAACCGCAGAGGTCATGTCAATGTTACAGTTCCTGCGCTTTCAAGTTGTACCAATTGTGGCGAAATGACACGTCCACATAGAGTTTGTCAGCATTGCGGATATTTTAAAGGTGTCCAAGTTATGGAAGTTAAGCAGCAGTTTTAATTATAATCAGAATCCTCCGAGGGGGTATCCATCCCCCTTCCAACCAACCATCATGTATAAGCATGCCAGTAGCGGTTGATGCGATGGGGGGAGATTCCCCATTATCCATCCAGTTGGAGGCAGCCGTACGAGCTGCCAACGAACTAGGCATTGAAGTGGTTCTTGTTGGTCACGAGACGCAAATCAAGGACAGACTCAAAAACATGCCGCATTCAGTAAACAAAGTCCGTATTGTCCACTGTGAGGAGATGGTGGAAATGCATGAATCTCCAAGTCAAGCGTTACGGCAGAAAAAGGATTCTTCAATCCGTGTTGCGATGGATCTGCACAAGCGTGGAGAGGTTAGTGCTGTCGTGAGTGCCGGCAATACAGGCGCTGCAATGGCTACTGCCAAATTTGTTCTTAAATCTATTCCAAAAATAGATCGGCCTGCTATCGCTACCCTCATGCCGAGCACACAACGCAATCGCCCCTTCGTGATTTTAGATATCGGTGCCAATACAGATTGCAAACCAGAATATTTACTGCAATTTGCACTGATGGGTGGAGCCTATGCTCAAACGATGCTAAACATCGATAATCCACGGGTAGCTCTTCTCAACAACGGTGAAGAAGAGGGTAAGGGCAATCAAAACCTTAAGGAAACTTATCCCTTACTAAAAAAGAGCACGCTTAATTTTTATGGGAACATCGAAGGCAAGTTGATGTACCAGAATGAAGTCGATGTGGTGGTATGCGATGGCTTTGTTGGGAATATCACACTAAAGGTGGCAGAGGGGACCTTTGATTTTGTAAGGCAGGTTCTTAAGGAAGAGATTGAGAAATCTTGGGTGGCGAAGTTAGGGTATTTGTTGATGAAGGGGCCATTCAAGGCTTTGAAAGAGAGGGGAGATTACACTGAGATTGGAGGAGCCCCACTTCTCGGGGTCCAGGGGACAGTCGTCATCTGTCACGGGAGCTCAAAGCCTTACTCGATTAGAAACGCAATTCGTCATGCCGATAACTGTGCAAGTATGAAGTTGAACGATAAAATTTCCTCCCTTGTTCTAGAAAATCAGAATCTGCTTTTGCCACGGAACGAAACCACTCCACTAGCTGCTACTGGATAAATCCTCAGTTTTGTTGCAGGTGCATCTTTAATTGCTCCTGCACAAATTCTTCGCATGCGTCCCAGTGCATGTTTTCTCGCTTTAGCCTTTCGTATAAATTAAAGAGAATCTGAAACTGATCCATCAGGCTAATTCCTTGATTAATGAGATCTAGGGGCAGGAGGCGGTGGCGCAGAAGATTCAGAGTGTAAACTGTCTCTTGGTAGGAATTTTTGCTCAGCAGTTTCTCATCGTAATCATGCATCAGGTAGCAAAACAGGAAAAAGCCTTCATCATCCAATTCCCGGGCCCATTGCCAGGTTTGATTCTGGAATTCATGCTTCTGGAGGAACTCATCTCGGGCTTGATGGACCATCCCATAAAATTCTTCTTCTTCCTGCATTATTGCTCGGTTCGATTCAGCGGTAATAGGGATTTGATCCGCTATCATGGTCAGTTGCATCATGGATGGCAACGATATCTGGTACACTCTCTTTCATCATTACTTCTACACCCTGCTTAAGAGTTACATCCACCATTCCACACCCTTGGCAGCCTCCTCCAAATCTCAAGAATACTTCACCATTTTCAATTCTGCTTAAACTGACGACACCTCCATGGGAAGCAACCATAGGATTGACCTGCTCATCTAAAACTTGACGCACTCGATCTTCAAAATTTCCACGTAGTTTCCCTATACCAAGTCCTTCATTAACTACCTCGATCTCCCCTGTGTCTTCATCAATTTGGATTTCGGTACCTTCTAGAAATGGTAGTAATGAGAAATCCATCCAGAAAATAATTCCTTCCTTCTCGAAACGTTGCATTTGCTCGGTATCGTCATCGTTTAGAGGTCGAAGTGTATAGACACCTTTGGTCGGAGATTTTGGTTCAACAGCTAGTAGCCATCCAACTGAGGCATCCTCATGCGGAGATTGGATTTTTTTCAAAGCCTCAGGACTAATGGTGAAAAATGATTCATCTACTTGTTCATAAAGATCCAAGAAGCGGTCTACATAGTAGAACGTATCAAAACCATTGTCGTAAAGAATTTCAGCTGCTGTTAGTGTTTCTCCTTGTCCTCCACCGTAAAGTAAAATGTCTCCGGTGAAAGGCATTTGGTAGATTGAATTTTCGAAGTGCTCAATAGGAAGATTATGTGCACCAGGCAAATGAGAAATTTCATAATCACCCGCACCCCGAAGATCAAACAAGTAAACTCGCTTCGCGGTGCGGCGCTTTGCAAAAAAATCTTTGACGCTCAGTTGATAATTTTCTGGACGGAATAACTCATCTTCAGTATTTGAAAGATCCTTGAATTTGAACATGGATCACCTGTTGAGGGAGGTTGCTAATAAACTAAGAATATCCCAAGGGTTGTTGGCTGTCAATTTGAGCCGGTTGATATATTGAAAGATTCTTGAAGTTACAAATAAGCCTATATATTCTAAAAAACTTATCCATAAATAGACATTATCTTATTCAAAGTGATCATCGCCGCAGCCAAGCTAGTCAAAGCCTGCTAGGAGCAATCCGTTTTTTCATACCTGGGAATC
>NYTS01000082.1 GCA_002683655.1 Deltaproteobacteria bacterium | reverse complement strand
TACCTACAGTATATAGGATGCGCAAGAACACCACTTGTGCCAAATCTCTTCAGTGTGAGACACAATACCACACATACCCTTAGTTAAAATCTGAGTCATGCTTAACGCCTGCTAGTACTCGTAACCCTCTTCAGGTGCCAGTAGACGTACTAGTACTTGATATCAGTAGGTGCTAACTAGTTAGTGCAGTTCGAAGATTTACCGAACCTCTTTCTGACCGACACCTGTAATTTAGGAAATATTCATCCTGTCAGTATCTTAAAGCTAGCAGCCCGTTTAGACTGATCACCTAAGCGTGCATGTTTCGTATACATGACAAACCAGAAAAAATTTCTTTCATTAAGATATATATCATTTAGACATAAACGCGCATTAATTAACTGAGAAGTAAACATACCTCAGCCAGTGATAGACCCATGCATCACATATTATTAACTTACTGGATACTTGTATATGTGCTGCAGATTTAATTTCCAGCAAGCACTATGGCAAGCACATCAACTGACTTCTCGCAAGTCAAAGCGAACAAGCAGCTGCAACTACAAGTTGCTTCAGGCTTGAATAAACTCGATGATCCTTTCAAGATCGATTTGAGTTTTCACCAGAGACATCTCACACACCCCCAACAAAGCGCCTGCAATTACGAGGCGGGATTCGAGGGAAAAGATTTGAGAGAACTCAAAGGGTATAAAACATACCTAGGCGGTGCCCTGCCCGAAGGGCACACCAAAGAATCTATCAAGTTCATACACGATGGTAGCGCTTATGCGACCATCATAGACGGACTCGACGGCCTCGAGCAAGGGTTCCGCATGCATACGCTAAAGGCGGCTCAATACCACGTAGGGAAACAACCATCCCAATGGCAACTGATGCAGCGCTATCTCGAAACCAATCCCATTGATGAGGATAGCATACCTGACACAGATACCACGTGCTACGCAGCGAAAGACAAATTAGTCAATACGGGTAAAAAGGATGACAAAGGCAATGACATACGTGTCGTTAAGAAGATACCATGCCCAACCCCCTTTTACCTCAATTACAAAGCTCTCCGCAATGATGTTTATAAATATCTGCGCGCTTCGTTACCATTATACATGGATGACAATTCAGCAAGTGTCCTCAGAGAGCAACTCGCTGCCATTGAGCGCGAAAAGCAACCTCCACTTACAGACCACAACAAAATCTCTGACGAGAACCGCGTCAAGTATTCCACTATCAGGGAGATTATCCTGAAACAGATGGGCACAAAAACCATTGGCTCGTACTATTTCAACCCCTTGCAATGCGCATGGAGGCGGAATGGCACGCCCATACTCACATGGTGCGACGACATTGAAATGAAAAACAAACAAATCGTCGATCACGCCAATGGGTGGGAGAACGTGGTAGACAGAGAGTCAGTCCGCAAATTATGGGAGTGGACAGGAGACA
Source organism: Deltaproteobacteria bacterium (assembly GCA_002683655.1). GTDB lineage: Bacteria > SAR324 > SAR324 > SAR324 > NAC60-12 > JCVI-SCAAA005. The sequence continues at coordinate 6,427 of NYTS01000082.1, read as the reverse complement.
AGGAACGTGAACTTGTCCTAAACGAGTACCATACTGGTTCAAAGAGAGAGCGAAAAGTTAAATCTTACAAAGCTATCTCTAATGACGAGAAACTAGAACAGTTACTGCACGTTATCCGCAAAGTGGAACGCACCAAGTGGCCTTCTACACCTTTTAAATCCACATGGAAAACATGCAAGAAAGCATGGGAAAGACTCCTGCACACGCATCAAGAGTTTGACAAAATCGCGCGAGAGAAAACTGACCTCAGCAACAAATTCAAACAACTGTCAGAGTCATTTGATGCGTTCAAAAAGAAACACCCAATCAAACGTGGTAGGGAACAACCTCAACCTAACCCTAACACCACGAAAAATGCAGACACGCACGCAAACAAGAAGCCGCGTGTCACGGCAGTGTGCAAATTATGCATGAAGAGTGGGCTCGGTAAACGCAACCACGAAACCAAAAACTGTGACCCCAAGCTACGCCAAAAGGCTATTGAGGCCCTGAAGCGGAAGCAAGTCCGCGCCGCCTCTACAGAGTTGAATACTCGCAAAACGTCGAAGTACTCATACGAGGAAACGGGTAACCCCGAACATAAATATTCCCCTGAGGCATGCACTTATTGTGTAGCGGTAGGGCGACACCCCAAAGTGACGTTGAATCACGACCCCAAAACGTGTTGTTTAAAACCTGACGGCGCCATACAGAAAATGTTAGGCGTAACATACAAACAGATGGTGAACAACACCGGCAAAGATGAGCTCAATCAAGCCGTCACCGCTTATTTCAGAGAAAAAGCGAAACGTAGCAAACAAGACGCCAAACAGAAAAAGGCAGTCAGATTTGCAGGGAACAAGAAACCCAAAATCACTGAGTCTAACTATCGCCAACCTCCCGAGACGAACGCTACCTACCAAGGGCGTGGTCGTGGACGCGGGAGGGGACGTGGACGCGGGAGGGGACGAGGCCGTTCAGGTCGAGGCCGTCCGTACCGCGGTAGAGGACGTGGACGAAGTGGCAGACGCCAATGGGCTGTTCCACTCGATGAAATACTGATTGGTGGGGCCAGCTACAATCAGCTACCTGAAGGCCTCACAGATGAGGAAATCCGATTCTTCTCGCACAAAACGTTCGCTGCTGAACACCCTGATGGCGGACAATCCATAGCGGCAAGTACCGAATACTTAGCCACCCATAAAGAGGAACGCGAACAAAACCGCATACTATACCTCAACCATCGAGCAGAACGCGAGGCACAAGCTGCACGTGATATGCTTAAACACGGCCAACCTCTCGTGCCTGATATCGACAGTAACCCCACAGGAGCAAACACTAACGTGTACCTGAGTGCCACGCCACCAGGGGGAATGACCGACATAGGCATGGATTACGCAACCCAATTGCGCGATGCAAACGACGGGGAGCAACCAAACGAGGTAGGTACACGAGATACCCTACCAACTTTACCCTTTCGACCTAACCCTTACAATCCTTCAGGGTACGAATACACAGAACGCCGAACCTTAGAGACGGTGACCTTCCGGACACACTCCGGCAAATGTATCGATATCCCAATGGAAACGTGGTGTCCAGCATCTAGGAATTCAGTTCCGATAGCTAAAACATGCATGACTAATGATAAGTCACATGAATTGACACCTCAATCTCGTTCTAAATCGTTACTTAGTGAAACTAAAGGCTATCGATTATTACAAACTTACATAAATTACAGAGACGCGTGTGGTAACATTCGCGAGGGGCGAGTTCAATTGGATACTCAATCAAACTGCAGTTACGCGTTACCTGACGTTGCTCTCCCCAGAGACTGGCGCCCTTACGAAACAAAAACCGTAATGGGACTCAAACGCGAAATCATACCACTGGGCAAACCTAATACCATCACCATAATGAAAGGTGATACCCCAGTTGTTATAGATACTAATGAACCACACAAAGGCAAACTAAATGGAGACTGCGTCGCCTTACTAGGATGGGAAGCCATCCAAGCTCTCGGCATCGATATCAATCATGCTATGAAATACGACACACATCAAAAGGCCAAGTTTATCAACAACACTCAGGCCACTGTCAACAAATGTGAAAAACTCTCACTAGATTTCATGGCAGAGTACGCAGCACCCATCTCTCCCGTAGACCTGAACCCTACGAAAACCTGCCTATTATCTGAGAAAGTAGTCGCCGAATACATTCGCACTCACCCAGATGAATACAAACGGGTACCTATCAACCCGCAAGCCTTAGACATCAATCCAACTCTCCCATCAGAAATAAATGCGATGATTCGCGGATTGATAGAACAATACAAGAGCGGCACCTTAGCCACTCACACGAATACACTTCCCAAGTGTATGAAAGGGATAAAGCCACACGTGTTTAAATTAAAACCCGGTGCTAAACCCATACCAGTGCCAAAACCAAGATTTGGACCTGCCAAAGGTGAACTAACCTTGGAATGGCTCGATTGGGCGATAGAAGAGAATCTAGTTGAAAAGGCCAATACAACTGCACACGCTTCTCGCCTATTACTGGCCCCAAAATATAAAGCCAGCACGCCCAAGACTGCCCCGCCTGACGGAATTAGGATAGCCTGGGCAGGCACTAACGTCAATGACAACTTAGAAAAGACAGTACCAACGTACCCAGACGCGTGGGAACAGTTGTACAAAGTAGCAAACAAACGCTACAAATTCTCTGCAGATGGCCTCAAACAATACTGGTCAATACCCCTAGCAGAAGAGTCTAGAGACCTCACAGCCTTCTGGACACCTAGAGGATTGTTCAGATTTACTAGGCTAGTGATGGGTACCAAAAACGCAGCAACCATCTCGCAAAACGCATATACGCATGCGATCTACACCAATTTACCAGCGAGATCGTTGGAAAATGTAGCCAACTTCGCGGACGATTTTCTAGGGGGGGCAGACACCCCAGAGGAATTAGTCCAAGTGTTTGAAGACTTTTTAATCATGTGCCGCGATGCAGGCATAACCCTCAATCCGGCCAAGTTACGAATAGGTTACGAGGAAGAACAATTCTTCGGACTTACCGTTAACAAGGGCAAAATCAGCCCAGCCATGCGCAACATCGACCCTGTTAAAAACATGGTCAGCCCAACAAACAGATCTGAATTAAGATCAGTCATGGGCGTCTTCAATCAGTTCTCAAGCTTTATAAAAGACTACGGCAAGGGCAATAAAAAAGAAAACCCTGCTTCCGTCCTCAATGCATTGAGCAGTACTAAAGTACCGTTCATATTCACAGAGAAACACGAAGCTGCGCTACAAGAGTTACGAAGTCTAATATTGTCAAAAGACAATGAGTTGCACTTATATGCACCTAGAAATGACTTACCTCTACATCTAGAGACAGATGGAAGTGAAGATGGATGGGGAGCCGTCCTCTTTCAATTAGTAGATGGCGAACGCCACGTCATCAAAATGTGGTCTAAGAAATGGGCCACTGAGGCGTGGATCAAAAAACCCCCTTACCACAGGGAAGCCAAAGCATGGATGAACGGAATGGAATTAGCTCTCCCGTTCACACTGTTTAACCCTTTCCCTCTGGAATGTTACACCGATCACAGTCCCTTAACGTGGATCAAACACACGTCGGGCAAAGGACCGGTGAGCCAATTCATAATCGACAAACTATCGGAAGTCGATTACCGAATGCATTACATCAAAGGAGAGGATAACATCGTGGCAGATGCCCTCTCTCGCTTCCCCATGTTAGGACCAAAAACCCTAACGCGTTCGGGACTTAAAGAAGCCCTGAACATATTGTTAGCCGCACTAGTGGACTGTCCACTCGACGCCACTAAACTGTGGTTTGACGCAGGCAAGGACACTAAGCATCTGCTAGATGAGATCTTTGCCTGGAGAGAAACAGTACACAAATCTACACATCATGAGAGAATCCATATGGATCACTTCTCTGAAAGCACTGTCCGAAAGGTCAAATATACTTTTGGTATATGGACACCCGCTGCAGACAAAATTACCCAACAATGCCTAGCAGCATACAAAAAGGGAGTCCCCTTCGCATGTCTCATACCAGGAGACATAATACGATACATCCCAGTCACACACGACGGGAAATACGACCACAGTGTCAGAGAACTCATTAACCAATCAGGAATGATTAGTTTGATAGACACAGGACTGGTGTGGTTAATTCATAAAGCCACACCCGTCCGCCAAGTCTTTCAAGGTGAGAGATGTGTACACCAACCTCTCCCTCCAATTAAGGAGACGTATGATGGAGAACGTGACCGGGTAACCCCTGAACACGACCTCAAGGCTCTCATGAAACACCTGAAGAGCACTAACTTAACACCACCTGTTGACATGTGTCGCACCCGACAAGAGTGGATACAACAACAAGCGGAACATAGGATACCCCTCATATACGCTAATAAAGCTAACCACACCCAGGACGGTTTGTGGTATATTGAGGACTATCCCGGTGGGCCACACCGCATCATAGTACCCAGAATATTACAGGTTCCCCTAATTAAGTGGAAACATCACATGATGTGTCACATGGGACCCAAAAAGATATACCACGAACTAAAGAAGAAGTTCTACTGGGAACATATGTGGAAGATGTGTCAAGACACATGCAAGGCCTGCGAGCTATGTGCACTACTTAAAGCAAAAATGAGATTAGCTCATAAGCACTTCCGATCCAAACTCTTCGCAACCCCTAGAACATCCTACGGGTCTGATTTCTACGGAGTCAAGAAGAATAAGGCTGGATACTGCGCAGTATTGGGGATCATAGACCTGGCAACAGGAGACCTCATACTAAGAGCTACCAAAGCAGAAGATAGCGCAAGCGTAGCACATACGTTATTTCACGACGTAGTACTAAAAAAGGGAGTACCACTGGTATTTCATACCGATGCCGCTAAAGCCTACCTAAGCAAAGCGGTGAAAGCCCTTTCAGAAGTGTTGGGTATTCAACAAACCAGCACCTTAGCGCATAACCCCAAAAGCAATGCCAAAATGGAACGCGTATGGGAATTCGTAGGGCGTGCCCTAAGAGCTATGACCTCAGAACAATACGCAGAATTCCACCTGATGTTACCCATCTTGGAAAGCGTCTGGGCAAACACCCCAGACTCTGACACAGGAGTCACGCCCTTTGAGGCTGAACACGGCATGCCTATGAGAGGAGTAGCTGAGAGCCTAACACAAAACCCACCTCAGCAAGGACTACCAGCGTCCGCTAGAGATCTCAAAACCATCGCTGCCTCGGCACACGGATATGCCGAACTTTTACGCAACATAAAAGCGGTAGAAAAAACGCAAGCCGCTATGCGCCTAAACGAAAAAGGGTTCTCGAAACACTCCTACCAGATAGGAGACCGAGTCACCTTTTTCTTACCCCCAAGTCAAGAACAAGCACAGAAACTAGGGAAATACCCTAAACACCTGTTGCAATACGCAGGACCAGGGGAACTGGTACAACAATTGTCACCTACCGGCACCGCATGGAAAATGCGATGGAATGGGAGAACATACAACCGAAATGTGATGCACATGACCCCGTACACACCAGACACGGTGGTACAAGAGGAACAACGGTTTATACAAGATAACTCCGTCACGGTCGGCTCATACGTCGCTGTACTCGACGATACAGACGACAACAACTACCATATAGCACAAGTCATCGAAATGACTGATGACCTGACCACGTTACATTACATGGGCACAGGCTCTAAACACCTGCGCAGTGCAGTATGGAAGTATATGTACCACGACGCCATTACAGGAGTCGGGTACAGATATTACGACCAGCGCACTATGGACCGCGATTGGAAACGATTGACTGGAGACATAGAAACCAGACCCATCGAAGATAGTCTAATTATACTACCCAACCTCGGTTTTACCGACCAAATGCGTTTATCCAAAGATACTATCAGTATACTTAAGGATTATCCGCAAAAACATCACATATTCAAGCGCACATGGCAATAATTTTTCTTTTTTTTTTGGAAACCCATCAGGGTATAAAACCTTTTCACCAACCAAATGGTGGTGTTTTTACCGGGTATGTAGAATCCCGGCAGTATGGGACAAAGCAATGCATGAAAACAAAATAAAAATTAACAAAAAAAACAAAATGCATATGCAATCTTACGACAACATACTTCAAGTCACCTGGAGACGACGATACATCGTCTGGGGGGCATGTCAGGCAACCAATCAGAGGCCGAGTCGGCCTTGGGCGGTTTCATAACCGCCCACTAGTTATTAGCTAGCTTAGCTAGCTATAATATGTATACCCCGGGGTTAGTATCCCCCCGGGGCTAATTTAAGCCACCGGATTTAATCCAGGTACTTTAGCACAACACGGCCTTAGGCCGTGCGTGCACAATGGAGGCGCGTTATCACGCCCTCCCTGACATGTA
>NYTS01000081.1 GCA_002683655.1 Deltaproteobacteria bacterium | reverse complement strand
GAGTTGGTTCAGGAGTTGGTTCAGGAGTTGGTTCAGGAGTTGGTTCAGGAGTTGGTTCAGGAGTTGGTTCAGGAGTTGGCTCAGGTTGTGTATCTTCAACTGCTTCCTCAACTGCCTCCTGAACTTCTTCAGCAATGGCAGCAGCATCTTCAGCAGCAGCAGCGATTTCTTCTAAGTCTCCTAAGTCAATTTCTTCAAGATCACCTAAATCAATTTCCTCAACCTCGACTTCCTCAACCTCGACTTCCTCAACCTCGACTTCCTCAACTTCAGACTCTTCCAGAGGAGGTAATTCCTCTTCGGAAGTGTCTACAGGTTCTTCTGTGGGAGGAGGTTCTTCGTCAATTGACTCTTGATCCCCATCATCTGTAGCCAGAGTGGATTCCTCCTCTGGTTCACGCGCTGTGGAACCTTCATCACCTGGTGGTTGTCCTTCCTGAGGAGGCTGGCCTTCCCCTTGCTGTTGAGGTGGTTGTCCTTCTGGCTGTGAGGAGCCTCCTTGCTGAGATTGACCCTGAGATTGCTGTTGCTGGGATTGTCCTTGGTTTTGTGACTGCTGTTGGGTTTTTTGTTGTTTCTGCCCCTGTCCTTGATTTTGAGATTGTTTCTTTTCTGTTGTTTTCTTTTCTGTTGTTTTCTTTTCTGTTGTTTTCTTTTCTGTTGTTTTCTTTTCTGTTGTTTTCTTTTCTGCCTGTTTCTCACGCTCTTGTTGGTTTTTTTTACGAGTCTGTACGATTGCATCTTTTTTAGCGATTTCTTTATCGCTACCGGGCAACCGTATAGATTCTTCTGTCATTTTAGCACTTGATCCCGCAGGAATAACAATTATGGCATCTTCATCACCTTCAAATTCAGGAGGTATAATATAGATATCACCTTCTTCACTAACTACGATTGTTGCACCGGTGTCGGACTCAAAGACAACATCTCCTTCTGAACCACGGACACCAACTACCGCAGAGATAGTTCGAATTTTGAATTCACGTTTGCGATCATTGACTAAGGTACGATTAGGATTAACTTCAAATGTTAGATCACCTGTCAGCAGACGCGTATTACTTTCAGCTTCATTTTGATCTTCAACTCGGAAGACCGTATTAGATCTGAGAGTTACAACCTCGTCACCGGAACTGAGTATAACCCTGGCAGTAGAGTTTTTAGCAGTGTGAACCTGATCATCTACGTTGAGCAGTACGTTTGTGCCAATAGTTTTGTAGATACGCACCCGAGAGCTGTTGCTAACTTTGACCAAGCCCCGATCCAGGACCAACTGGCCCCGCTGCTGAGCTGCTACTGGTGAAGCCAAGACGATCAGGAGCGCTATAAGAGCAGTAATCCAGACAGTCTTGTGTGGCCGGAGTGAAACAAACATAGAGCCTTATTTGTAGATGAAGGTGAACTGGAGAGCGGTTTGGTACTTCCAGTAGTCCTTATCAGTTAGATTGGATGTCTTGGTTTCCAGTTTGTGAGAGAAATTGATGATCATCCAAGGAGCGTAGGGGTACGTTATCCCAACAGTTGTAACATTCTTACGATCTCTTTCATGCACACCGTCATCGTTGGTGAGTCTCTTCTCACTTTCTGATATATCATGCTTCAATTTGAAGCTGATTGGTTTGACGGGAATAGTCACATCCGCAGAGAATTTCAGATCAACTTTGTCTTTCGTGTCGTTATTTAGATCCGTCAAGGTGCAGCTAAGCTTAGTGCCGTATTTCCAATCAGCTAGTGTAAACTTATTGCTAACTTCCAATTTATCAGCTGTTCCATCATCAGTCATTGAACCAATTGCATCTTTCCACTTGTGTTCCAGCTTGCCCTGCCAAGTGATGTCACTTTCTGTTTTCAGTTTGAACTGTCCAAAGAGGAAGGAGTCTGCAGATACTTGACGGAAATCGCTGTTCCAACTGTCTCGACTGCTATCCGGACTCTCAGGAACATCGCGCAGCCCCAGTGTGTTCGCACCAAACCCAGTCGTGATATCACCTAGCCAAGTATACTTGCGTTCCCACTCAAAGCTGAGTTGGCGCAGCAAGATCTCCTTGTTGCGCTGATCCTCCCTCCATTGACGATCCGTAGTGATGAGACCCTTGGCTGCTACGGAGTTACGATAGTTGATGTAGTGCGTGTAGCTCGGAACCAAGACGATGTTGCTCTTGAGCGTTCGGATCTTCTCCTTACCATCAGTTGCGCTGGTAGCGTTGGTATCCTCGGTATGGCCCAAGATCGTGATCAGTTGAAAAGGAGGCTTGGGCTTGGGTTTCTTGATTTCCTCTGTCTCTCGAAAAATGATGAGTTCTTTGCTGGCTTGAGTTGCCTCTGTTAACACATCCAAATCAAAGTAATTCTCACCAATTTCTAATTCATAAGGCAGTGAGTAGGCTGCATCGTAGCTGTTATCTGCCAGTTCTTGTTTGACACCATTGATCTGAATGGAGCGCAAAGGACTGAAAGCACTGATCGTGACGGTGAAGTTCCCACTAACGATCTCTGTCTTGTCGGGTGTAGTGCTTATGATTTCAATTTCTGTAGCTTCAGCAGGAGCCAAGTCTGCAATTTCTACTTTTGGTTCACGCACTACCGGAGGGATGCCATCGTATTCAATTCTTAGTAAATCAATAGCCAGTGTAGAATCAAAGCCTGCTTCCTTGGCTTGAGCGTAAAAGGAATTGGCCAGATCCTGATTTTTATTGGTGCCAATCCCTTGCTCATGAAACTGCGCCAGATAATATTGGGCTTCCGCAACACCCTGCTCTGCAGCAGCCTTCAACCATCGGAATGCTTCTTGGTCCATTTTGCTGGAGAAGAGGAAGTCAAAAGCTGTCTTTCCAAAACTGAATCGGCTTTTATTCCGAAACTCTTCCTGCACACCCTTTCGTTGTCGATAGAGAATTCCCAAGCGTAACTGGGCTTCTGAATTTTCTCGCTCTGCAGCTTCCTTGTAGAAGTGAACAGCGGTGGCGTCATCCTGCTCTACACCATTGCCTTGCTCGTAGGCTTGAGCTTGGCGTAGAGCTTCCTCTGCTTCACTGAGTTGTTGCTCCTGAAATTTGGTTTCCAATTGTTCCAAAACCTTAGCAGTTTCCGAGTCAGTTTCTGCAGGAGTAGCCGCCTGGAGAGGTTGGGCCAGCCAGCAAAAAAGAAAGCCCAGTAGCCAGAGCTTGTACATGCGATTCAAGTGATTAGTTTCCGTGAGCGGCATTCCAGCGTTGGCGAAAGTAGCGATTCAATTGATCAATCAGGGCACTTCGGATATCCGGTACGGTCAGCGACAAGCCCAGGGCGTCTGTCAGTACCCCAGGAACCAACAACAGACCGCCAGCCAGCCAGAGTAGGAAGGCTTGCCAAAGTTCATCCGTTGGCAAGCGGTGTTGCTGCAATTCTACTTCCACCAATGTCCAGATTGAGAAGTCCTCCTCTCGCATCAGCCAAAGCCCTCCAACTGCTGTGACACTACTGAGGAGAATAGTACCCAGCAGACTACTCTCGCGCCCCAGCAGGATCAACAGTAGTCCTTCGATGAGAATCAGCAGTCCCAATAGGAACCAATGTATTCCACTCATGGGCTCTTGAGAGAAGACTCAGCAGCTTGTTCAGGCTGGGCGATCGGGGTTTCAGCCGGTCGTGGATTGAAGTAGAGATCCAGTCCATGAATAACGCCGAGTAAAGTGCCGATAATCAAGAAGCTAATCAAGTAGTTCCGGAGAATTCGTGGCATTTTTATTCCGACGATTTCAATTGTATTCGCAAGTACAAGACGCCGAGGTCCTGATAGGATTCAATTTGGGATGCAGCACCTGGCAGCAAAAATCGATACTCAAAAGGGCCACGAGGACGATTCTGTTGCAGACAATTCACATTTTCAGGCTCAGAAGTGGGGTGTTCACCTCGAATCAGTAGCTCTGTATCATTCAATTCGACATGTAGGGATTCCTCCATCACGCCTGGCACATCAAGACTCAGGAACAATTCATCATCACGCTGATGTAGGTCGTAGATGGCGTTTTCGCTCAACTCAGTTCGGTCTGTTCCGTCTATTTTGAAGGAGCGGCTCTGAAGTTTGCTCAACATCTCTTCTTGTTCTTCCTGTCGTTTGAGCAACTGTTCGAGTTCTGTATCAGACATGCCGGCTATGGATCGAAGTGGGGTGAAAAAATCGTTGCGTTAAATACATAACTTAGCAAAATGGGTTTGCAATCGCAAATGTACAGACTTCCTCGTATTCGCAACTTTTTGTTTCTAAAATTCCCATGATCGATACTTCGAGTTGGCTTCATTTTCAGCAGCATTTCTTTTCAATCCCAGGCACAGGATTGAGCTTAGACACTTCTCAAATGGGAGTGCCTACTTTTTTCTGGGAAGAGCAATCTGATCCGCTTCAACAATCTTTACAGCACATGAACGAACTGGAAGCTGGGGCTATTGCCAATCCGGATGAGCAGAGACAGGTCGGTCATTACTGGTTACGTACTCCAGAGCTTGCGCCAACCCCCGAGCTACGTCAGGCCATTGAACAGACACTCCAGCAAGTTCAGTATATTGCAAACCAAGTACTGTCTGGAAAATGGACCAACGAGCAGGGTCAGCATTTTCGACATGGGCTCGTGATTGGGATTGGTGGTTCGGCACTGGGGCCTCAATTTATTGACCGTGCATTGGCACAGCAGGGACAAGGCTTGAAACTCTACTATCTAGATAACACAGACCCAGATGGCTTTGAGCAGGTCTTTGCAGAGTTGAGAGAGGAACTGTCGCAGACACTGTGCCTGGTTATCTCCAAATCTGGTGGTACCCAGGAAACCCGTAATGCGATGCTGGTCGCTCAACATGTATTTCGAGAAGCAGAGTTGTCATTTGGGAAGCAGGCAATTGCCATCACCAGCACTGGAAGCAAGCTGGATAAACTGGCAATACAAGAAGGCTGGCGTGCACGGCTACCAATGTGGGATTGGGTGGGTGGGCGGACTTCAGTCTTTTCAGCAGTGGGACTCCTACCCGCAGCCTTGCAGGGCATTGCTCTGAAAGAGTTGCTGATGGGAGCCCGGCTGATGGACCAGCACGGACGGGAAAAAGAAATCTCCCACAATCCTGCAGCCCAGTTAGCCTTGAACTGGTGGTACGCAGGCAATGGTCGTGGTGAAAAGGCTATGGTAGTGCTGCCCTACAAGGATCGGCTGTCCTTGTTCAGCAATTACCTTCAGCAATTAGTGATGGAATCCCTAGGAAAAGAGTGTGATCTGGAAGGGCGCATTGTTCGTCAAGGTTTGACTGTTTATGGCAACAAGGGTTCTACGGATCAGCACGCTTATGTCCAACAACTTCGGGAAGGACGGAATGATTTCTTTGCCCAATTTCTGGAAGTGCTGAAAGATCAGGAAGGACCTGCTGTAGAGGTTGATCCGGGTGCCACCTCAGGAGACTATCTATTGGGTTTCCTGTTAGGAACGCGGCAGGCTTTACGAGAGAAACAGCGTCAATCAATGACATTGACCCTGGATTCGATAACACCACGTAGCATTGGGGCCATGATAGCTCTTTTTGAACGAGCAGTGGGGATGTATGCGCATCTGGTGGGCATTAACGCCTATCATCAACCTGGAGTGGAAGCTGGGAAAAAAGCTGCTGGAACTGTGCTACAGTTGCAAGGTCGTCTGATCAGTGTGCTGAACGATCAGCCAATTCGTTCCTGGACGGTAGATGAACTTTCCCAGCATCTTCAAGTGGGAGAACAGCAGGTAACAATCTTCAAGGTACTGGAACACTTGGCAGCGAATGGACGTGTGGATCGTCATCAGGCGGAATCCTCTTTCTCCAATCGCTACCAAGCGAAACGTGCTTAGTTTGTCAAACTGAGATCAACTCCTCTGGAAATCAATTTCGTGATTCAAAATCGATTCTTGGATCGATTACGGTGTAGAGTACATCGCTGATCAGGTTGACGACCAGGCCGAGCAGAGTGAAAATATAAAGAGTGCCAAACATCACTGGATAGTCACGCTGCAGGGTGGCTTCAAAGCCCAGTAGACCCAACCCGTCCAGTGAGAAGATGACCTCGATCAACAGGGATCCTGTGAAGAACATGCTGATGAAGGCTGCGGGGAAGCCAGAGATGATGATCAGCATTGCATTCCGGAAGACATGGCCATAGAGCACACGTCGCTCCGGTAGCCCCTTCGCTCGGGCGGTCACCACGTACTGTTTGCCAATTTCATCCAGAAAGGAGTTTTTGGTCAGCATCGTCAGTGTGGCGAAACTACCAATCAGGATGGCGGTTAGGGGTAGAGCCAGGTGCCAGAAGTAGTCGAGGATTTGTCCGAACAGGCTCATGTCCGCAAAGCCATCAGAGGTCAGTCCACGTAAGGGAAACCAATTCAGATAGTTGCCACCAGCGAAGAAGATGATCAAAATGATTGCGAAAAGAAAGACAGGAATAGCGTTGCCGATGATGATCACTGTGGAGGACCAGATATCGAAACGAGAGCCATGGCGCACTGCCTTGCTAATGCCCAGTGGAATGCAGACGAGGTAGACCAGGAGTGTGCTCCAGATTCCAAGTGATGCAGAAACAGGTAATTTCTCCCATATCAACTCAAGTACTGTTCGATCCCTGTAGAAACTCTCGCCAAAATCGAAAACGGCATAATTAACCAGCATTTGCAGGTAGCGTTCGTGGGCTGGCTTGTCAAAGCCATAGAGACGCTCGATCTCATGCAAAAGCTCGGAGTCAATGCCTTGGGCGCCTCGGGTACGTCCCGCTTGATCAGAAGTGCTGGTGCTGTCCTGCATCTCTGAGCTGGTGTTGGTAATTCGACTCGTAACGTCCATGCCACCGTGTCCCTGCATCCGGGCAATGAACTGATCCACAGGTCCTCCGGGGGCCACCTGGACAATTACGAAGTTGATCGTCATGATGCCAATCAGTGTCGGAATGATTAGGAGCAGTCGGCGCAGGATGTAAGCAGTCATCGCAGTCTTTTCCCCAGAGTTCAAATAGGAACGGAAAAACCCGTTATCTTCACAAAAGAGTTAAAATGAAAAAAGTCATCGGAGTGTTGTGTTTTTTATTGTTCACATTGTGCTTTTTTTTGCCGTTTGGAGCAATGGCAGAAATTCGAATTCTTGCTTTAGGAGACTCACTGACAGAAGGATATGGGGTTGAGCCTGAAGAAGCTTATCCCTATCTGCTAGAGCAATTACTGAAAGAAGAAGGCCTTGAGGTGCGAGTGATCAATGGGGGATTCAGTGGAGCAACCAGTGCCAGTGCAGGCACACGTCTCAAGTGGTATTTCAAGATGCGACCCCAGATCATGTTGCTTGCCTTAGGGGCGAATGATGGCCTGCGTGGCTTAGACATCAAGAACATGAAGCAAAACCTGGCGAAAGCAATCCAAATGGCCCAAGAACGCCAGATCAAGGTGGTTATGACCGGTATGCAGATGCCGATCAACTACGGAGAAACCTACATCACAGCATACCAAGAATCTTTTTTTGAATTAGCCCGTGAGTATGAATTGCCGATGGTTGATTTTCTGTTGGAAGGTGTTGGAGGAATTCCTGAGATGAACCTGCGGGACGGTATTCACCCAAACCCAGAAGGTCATCAAGTCATCGCTCGGAACGTTTTGAAAACTCTGTTACCAATTGTTCAGGCGGAGTCACAGGGTCAGGGCTGAAGCTTCTGTGAACTGTGCTGACGCCACCACTGCACTGGAATCCAACTGGCACTGAGCAGTAGCGCTGCTGCCAGTAGCCAGGGATAGAGCGGTTTTAGAGGTCGAAAGGCGTCTGCGTCTCGCTCCACAGGCTCCAGTTCGTCCAGAAGTTGGTAAATCTTAGCCAATTCTTCGGTACTACGTGCTCGGAAATACTGCCCACCAGTGAGAGAAGCAATCGTCTGTAGCAGCTTCTCATCCAGATCGCGTGATGGATTAACCTGTCTTGTGCCAAAAAAAGTTTGTACCAGCATTTCATCCGCACCAACTCCAATCGTGTAAATTCTAACCCCAGCCTGCTCCGCCAAACGGGCTGCCTGCTCCGGAGAAATATCTCCTGCTGTGTTGGCACCGTCTGTCAACAGGATCAGTACGCGTTCCGATTCTTCCAGTCCTTGTAGACGTTTCACACCAAGGCCGATGGCATTGCCGATGGCTGTGCGCTCTCCAGCCAGCCCAATTTCTGATTCCAATAGCATCTGCTGCACGGTCTTCCGGTCGAAAGTCAACGGTGTTTGCAGATAAGCTTGTTCTCCAAAAAGAATCAGTCCCAAGCGATCACCATCTCTACGTGTAATAAATTCCTGAAGAACATTCTTGACGACATTCAGCCGATTTGTGGGGTTGCCAGATAGTTGAAGATCCTCCTCCTTCATACTCCCTGATAGATCGACAGCGAGCATCAAGCTACGTCCAGACACAGGTAGAGAAATGGGCTCTCCCACCCACTGTGGACGTGTGGCGGCTGCTACCAGCAGAGTCCAGCAAATCAGGGCTAGCAGAAAGGCCAGCTGTTGTGTTTTAAAGCGAGGAGTTTGTGAACTACCAGAAAGCTGTTGCAACCGTTCGAGGAAGGGTACCTGAAGGGCCTGTGGGGGAACTGGAGTAGGTGACCATAGCCAGCGGATCAACAGGGGAAGGGGCCAAACAAGTGCGACCCAAGGCCAGAGAAACTCGAGCATGGTTCAGTTGAGAAGGGTAAGTTTCTTGGGTTTTTGGAGTTGGGATGCAGTGTTTTGGAGTTGAATCCACTCCCTGCACAACACAAACAGTTGTGGGGACAGTGGTTCCTGCGGTGGACGGTAGGGGCCTTCTGACAGAATTTGACCAGTGCCTTGTGTAAACTGGGTTGTATCTCCAGTCTGATCTAGAAACTCCAGCCAGCGCCTGCCGTTTAGGCAAGCGACTTGTTCCCAAGGATGTACCTGTAGAGCAACCTCACGCAATAACTGAGAAAGCTGTCTCAAGGTCTGTGGATCGGCCACTTGCTGCTGTAGCTGATCTAGTTGCTTCAGAGCCAAGCGTCGTGGATGACTGCGCCGTTGCCATCGCCAAAGCCACCAGATGCTTGTGCTGATTAGCGAGAGTCCCAGAATGAGCAGAATCCACCAACCTGGTGCCCAAGGCCACGCAGAAGGTGGGGTTGGAGTGACAATATCCCGCAACTCAGCGAGAGGGTCCATCGGATTCATGGATGCTCAAGAGTATTTAAGTAGTGTGGTGGAAACATCATCTTAAGCAGGGGATAAAGACTTTTCCATGAAGATACTCAGCGGGTCTGCTTGGTACTCGCCGAAAGGCCCAATGTGTTGATAGCCCAGAGATTCATAGAGTTGAATGGAAGTTGGTTGATGAATTCCTGTTTCCAGGCGTAGCAATCGAATGTGATTCTGTGAAGCGAGTAATTCAATTTCCTGCATTAATCGCAATCCAATCGTTGCTCTTCGGTGACTTTCCATGACAAAGAGCCGTTTGATCTCAGTGTAGCTTGATTTAGCGATGAGGGCTACACAACCAACCGCTCTTCCCTTGATAAAGGCACCCAAGAAATGATTCCTCGGTTGCAGCAACTCTTCCAAATCCACAAGGTGATTGCTCTCCGCAGGGTAGAGGTCCTCCATGTAGCGTGTTGAAGAGTCCAGCAGGTGGTCGGCCTCGTTGTGTTGAATTTGCTGGATGACAATTCTGTCCTTGCTCAGGCTGCTAATCTTTGTGCTTCCTCTCACTGAACGCTCATCCCTTTTCTCGAGTTTCGCTGATCTGGTTCATCCGAGCAGCCATGTGGGCAGAGCCTCTTTCCGCAAGTACCCTTGCTACATTTTCAAAATCAACAGTTTCTCGGTTTTGGCTCATTTTTGATTTCCCCAGAATCCTCGTAATTTCGATCCGGAACGCAATGATATTTTCCAACATGGCATTCAGATAGTCTTTGGGTGCATCGGCCATCTGCCAGGCATTCTCACCATGGGTTCGCTCTTCCATCTTCTTCATCAGCTTACCAACAACGGCCAGCTTGGATTTGTCATCATCTTGGTAGTAGATCGTGCCATAAACGTGCACAACCTGGTAGTTCCAGGTCGGTACATGCCTGTGATGAACAGGCTTCTGGGGTACCAGTTTGGTGAAATGTAGGCATCCTCTCCCCGAAAGATAGCAATGATTTCCTGACCGGACGGAAGAAGTTGACGGAGGTCGTTGTTTAGCGCAAGGTGACCAAACATCTCATGATTTCCTTGCAGCATCAGTGGGATGTGATTGGCCACCAAGCCTTGTTCAGTTTGCGCAACTAAAATAGCCAGAGGAAACGTATCAATCAGCTCATAAATCTGGCTAGGATCAGTTTCTTCAAAATGGGAAGGGAGGTACATGTTGGTAGAGTCGAAGGGTAAAAATGACTGAAATACTTTTTATCAAAATTTATCTGCCCTCTGAAGAGCAGGCAAGATGCTTATTTTTTACTGGCGTGTGTGGACTAGCTCGATAGAACACATTGCACAAGGATTTAGAAACGCTGGTGGGGAATAGGAAACGCCATTATTTGGCTAACCTGGCGTTTGATCGTTCTGAATTATGCACGGATGCAGAGTATGGTGAACAGCTACCGGGAATTTTGATAGCCCGCTTCCCATGCGCAGAACAGCAATTCAGAAAGGGCTAGTTTGTAGTGGGATTTCGATGGTTAGAATTCTGAACAATCTTTTCAAACCTTGTATAGTCAAAAATTTCCTTGATCTTTGTATCAATAGCGTTGGTGTAGTAGCAAAGCAGCTGGAAGTCAAATTCGGTAATCCATGCTTGTCTACCCATTTTCTTTAGCTGGGGTAACCCAGTACTGGCAGCCTCAAAGCTGTCATAGACTCGCAGTGGCACTTTGGGAAATTTTTGTACGAAAACAGCAAAAAACATAAATAACCGAAACCTTGGGTTCAACGCAAACTGAGAGCACTAATGGAATTGTTTGGTATGAACATTCTGCACATCATTTAACTGGTGGAATCACCATGATGGATTCAAGAACTTGCAGACCACCTATGAGCAAGAGCACCATAAGAAGCCAAACGAAAAGATTTCTACTGTCGTTCATCGTGAAAAACTGAATAAAAATGGCTAGTGTTCAAGGGAAGTCCAGGAGGAAAAGGGCTTCCCAAGCGAGGGCACATGATGAAGTGCAGGGAGCTTATTTGTTGGGAAATCTGCTTCCTGCGGAAGTCACCCCCTGACTGGATTTCGAACTGAGCCAGTGGGCATTCAACCCAAAACACCTTGGTTTTTGTATCTTAGTGTATTAATTGATGGTTCATAATTCGATAAGTGAATCTTCTAAGTCAAAAATTAATAAGTTTGAATATATATACTAACTGGTATAGATGCGCCTTTTCTAAGTGGAATGAGAAGTTCTGAGCCATTTGAGCAAACAAGGGAAGTCTCGCGTAGGGACTCCCCTATGAAGTGCTGTGGGGATGTCAGGAGTTGGTTGACGATTCCCCACAACAACTTTCACTGGCTGGATTTGTGAGTTCGGCCAGTGAACTGGAGACATTTGATCAGCTTGACTCCATTGCACAAGGCGTATTTCTTTTAGTCTCCACAAATCTTCTTAATTCTACAGATTTCAGTAGTCAAGCAATGTTTGAATTACGAAACACTGCTAACAAGATTGTTGCTGGTAAGTCTCAATATTGATCAAAAATATAAGCCTCTGGATGTGTTAATACAGATAGATACAATGTTTGATTTTCTTGACTTGTAACTTATGCTTCCATCTTTCCTTTCATTACTGTTTCCGCAACTCAAGCTAGCCCGATAAATATACTATCGGATCATGTTCACAGGATTCTTATTCGGATATCAATTGTTCCAGTGAATTGAATAAGCTAACAATCTAGAAATGACTATGAATTCGGAGAGGGAGTTTTTTGGCAGGAAACTTCTTACGAAGTAACCCGAGGCCAAGGTCCTTGACGAATCTTAGCTTCGGTAGAAATATGTCAGAGGGTAGGAAGTTCGGGAAGAGGTTGCTCCAGCCACTTCAAAGAGAGTTCATTTAGTTTTCCATTTAGTTTCTTGTGCAAAATGAAAACATTGACCCACTGCAGCAGATCCAGATTTCCGCTCTTCACCCCAATATAGCAAGGGGAGTTAGCAATGATAAATTTGGTTTCCAGATTAAAATCAGGATTGTTTTTGGAGATCTCTAGTGCAGCCATGTTCCCTGTGACAATCACATCAGTCTGACCTGATACATAAGCGGAAATGGTAGCTGCGTTGTCGCCGAAACGGATGATCTCAGCGTCTGCAGGGGCATTTGTGCTGACCGCCAAGTCTTCCAGTGTTCCACCGGTCACTCCCACCTTTTTTCCAGAGAATCCTTTCACGGAATCCAATTTGACGTCTGGCTTGGCAAAAGCTCCGGAATAAAATGGAGCGTAGGCATTAGAGAACCAGATCGACTTGGCTCTCTCAGGATTGGCCCCCATAACCGAAACCACTAGATCAACTCGGTCGGTCTCCAAGAAGGGGATCCTTTGTTTTGATGTCACTGGAACCAGTTCCAGTTCAACTCCTAAATCGTCAGCGATCATTTGTGCAATCTCTACGTCATAGCCCACATACTCTCCTTCCTCACCTAATGATCCGAAAGGCGGAAAGTTTTCAGGGACTGCGATGCGGATTTTTCCTGATTTCAGAATGTCTGGCAGTTCTGCCACCGCTGGTGTTGCAGCCATTGTCATCAGCAATACAAAGATCATTGACAGGCTGAGCGACCACTTTTTACAGATTTGCTTGAGCATGATGTTCTCCGGATGATGTTAAGAAAATAAGTGCACTCCATAGGAGTCACACGGCAGTCGGAAGGTCTTGCTTGGAAACACTTCCGAATTTGCGCTCTAGCTGCTTTGAAAATGCTGAGAGCGGAAAACAAAGGCAAAAGTAGATCAATGCCATTAGGGGAAAAATAACGAAGGGTTCGGTACTATTAACTGGGGCATTGGCCCAGCGTTTTCCAACACTCATCAAATCATGAAAACCGATGATGAAGGCTAGGGAGGTGCCTTTAATGATTTGCACCATGAAGCCAACTGTTGGGGCGAGGGTGTTCCGGATTGCCTGTGGAGCGATCACTAGTTGCAGAGTTTTGAAGAATCCAAATCCCAGCGCTCGTGCTCCTTCCCATTGACCTTTTGGCACGGCCTCTATGGAACCTCGCCAGACATCAGCGAGGTAGGCAGATGTGTAGAGAGTCAAAGCTCCAATTGCTGCAATCCAGGGATCTACATTTTGGCCGAACAGTCGTGGTATTCCGAGACCAAAAAGAAACAAGAGCATCAGCAGTGGCACTGATTGGAAGAGCCAAATGTAGGCTACCGCTCCAATCCTTGATTTTTTTGATGGGTAGATGCGAAGCAGGGCAATGACTATCCCAATTGCTCCACCTCCGAAGAACGCAAACAGCGAGAGGTAAATAGTAAATTGGGTCGCTTCTAGTAATTGGAAAAGTACGATCCCAAAGGGCTTGCCGAAGACGGATACAAAGATCTCTTTCATGGTGCTGACCACCATGAAAATTTTTTGATGAAGACCAACCGAAGAATCCCTTTGAATGAGAGAGCCATCATAATGTAGAGGATTGTCAGAGTGAAAAAGACCTCGAAAGATCGGAAACTTCGACTGTCTATGAACAGGCCTGCAAACGTCAGATCACGCACCCCGATTTCGGCAATCACTCCCGTCGTTAGAAAGAGAAAAATAAATTGACTGCTCAGGGAGGGATACATTGTGGCGATCGCCTGAGGCAGGAGAATTTTCCAAAATGCTATGAAACTTGGAACCCCTAGAGTCTTTGCTGCTTCAAGCTGTCCAATGGGAACGCTGAGGAAGCCGGAGCGCATTATTTCTGCAAAGTAGGCCGAGAAATTGATGATCAGCGCCAACAGTGCATGGGCCCAAAATGCCCACTGGTAGCCGAGAAGTAAGGGTAGTCCAAAGGCAACAAAGAAGAGTTGGACGATGAGCGGTGTGTTGCGAATAAATTCTATGAAGGTCGCTGATAGTTGCCCTAGCACTGGCCAACTGTGATGACGGGCACTGGCCAGCAGGGTCGCCAAGACAAAGCCTATCGTACCAGCTGAGATCGTGAGCACAGCGCTAGTCAGGATCCCTTCTGCCAACAGCAGCAGATATTCAGGACTGCGATAAATTTCAAAAAAGCGTAGTTCCACTGTCATCTCCCCTTTAAACCAAGGCGTCAAGAAGCACTCAGCATGCCAGCATTTAAATATCTGATATTATTGAATTAAAAAATTAAAATATAAGAAATTCGTTCGAGGTCGTGAGTAATTCAAAGGCACTGTGGTCAATTCAAAGGCACTATTGTACCAAGACTTTTTCAAACTCTGACTACTTCAACCTCCAAGCTAACTTTTCAGCGTTGGCGCCTAAGCATTGTTGAGTTTATGGATGAGTAACTTCAAAGAAATTTCTAACATCCTTTTGGATTTACTCTAGCACAGTGTTTTATGGTGCAAT
>NYTS01000080.1 GCA_002683655.1 Deltaproteobacteria bacterium | reverse complement strand
TCGAATCAGTCAACTGCCGACTGAGGCATTATCTAGCAAGGCTCCATCGAAAAACACTTTGCTACAGCAAATCAAAAACGATGTTGGAAGTTTCTTTGAAACTGCTCATCCATAAACTTAACAACCCTTAAGCTCCAACGCCAGGGCTGGTGAAGATGTAGTCTGAGTTCTGATCCTCACTTAAGGGCCAATGAAGATAGCCCTTGTATTCTTCAAATATTTAATTCGATAAAATATCCACCCAAACACTTCCTTTTTTTGCTGATTCTACCATTGCTTTAACAATCTTAATCGAATGGCAACCATCTTCAACGTTAGGATACCAACATGCCATTTCGTCCGGACGATTTCCTTCATTCAATGCAGTGATTGTATCTCCTAAATCACGGTAAAGATTGGCAAATGCCATCACCATCCCTTCAGGATGGCCGACAGTGATGCGATTGGCCCGCTGAGCGGCTTCAGAAAGATAAATCCCACCTCGCTCCAAAATTTGTGTAGGCTGATTGAGGGGAGTCCAGAACAATTGATTGGGTTGCTCCTGAGTCCAGCAAAGTCCACCTACTTCTCCAAAAACCTGCAGAGTTAAGCCATGGGTTCGGCCAATAGCCAGACCACTGGTCCATAAACGTCCAATAGTTCCCTTGTTCATTCTGAAGGCTGAAAGGTTGTCATCTTCAAGTTGTCGGCTTTTTATCCCATGTCCAAAATCACTGGAAACAGATGTGACCTTTTGCCCTGTCACAAAGCAAGCCATATGAAGTGCATGAATCCCACAATCCACAGTCACTGCTGCCATCCCAGCTTGGTTAGGATCAAATCTCCAGCGAACTCTCGGATTCTCTGCATCCTTAGCATCGGCCATAAATCCACCTGCAAACTCAGCAACAACGACCCGAATCGCTCCCAAGTCGCCATTTTCCACCATAGATCGCATTTGGCGAACCATTGGATATCCAGTGTATCCGTAGTTGACTGCGCAAATCTGGCCAGTTTTTTTGGATACTTCTACCAGATCCTTAGCCTCTTCAACGGTCATCGTCATTGGTTTTTCACAAAGGACATGGAAACCAGCTTCCATGAATGTCTTCGAAATTTGATGATGTGTAGCATTCGGGGTTGCAACCGTTACTAGTTGCACACGGTCCTCTCTGTTTTTCTCCTTATCCAACATTTCCTGCCAGTCTCCGTAACATCTTTCTTTATCGAGTCCCTGCACGATGCCAAATTCAATAGCCCTCTGCGGATCAATATCCATAGCACCAGCAAGGAATTGAAATTTTCCATCCATGATAGAACCAGCCCGATGGGCAAAGCCGATCTGGCTTCCTGCTCCACCACCAACCAAACCCCAGCCTAACTTTTTCAATTTTAATCCTCAGAATAAGTTAACAAAAGAACTCTCTAAATTAACAAATTAGCCCACACTTCGGTCAACGAACGGATTTTTAAAATCTCCAAAAGCCTGTAGATCATAAATTCAACTGCACCATGCTCAACTTTAGGATATTTTCAATCAAGACAAAGAAATGTCTTTGTAAAACTTCTTCTATGATTCTGCGATTTGCTTGCAAATTCATAAATACCTTCAAGGAGAAATTCATATGCCAGCTTACGTCTTATCAATGATGACAATTCATGATCCAGAAACTTACAGAAAATACACAGATCGTACTCCACCTGTTGTTAAAAAATATGATGGTAAGTTTTTAACGAGAGGGGAAACAGTTACTTGCTTAGAAGGAGAGGAATATTCAGGCAGGCTTGTTATTCTTGAGTTCCCAAACAAAGAAAAAGTAGAGGCTTGGTTTGCTGATCCGGCCTACCAGGAAGCGGTTTCTTTCCGGCAGGCAGCTTCAGTGATGCACCACTTACTGGTTCAGGAAGGTGGCGAAAATACTGTAGATCCTGATCCAAAACTTTAAACCGATTTTTAGTGAACACACCATTTGGGCTTAGTTTGGAAATCAGGAGACTGGATCATAGAACCTTTCAATGAAAATAGCTCAATTAGATTCAGACCATCCAAACTGATTTTGGCAGATAATTTTACATCACCTGAGTATGAGGGCGATTCCCTATCAATGGAAGATTTTTGCAGGGCTGTTCTCAAAATTCGGAGTGCTGATCTGAGGAGAGACTTATGGTCGTCACAGGTATCTTGAATTTCTTTCAAAACCTCTCTCATTTCAATTTGGTGGGTGTTTTTTTCTATTTGACTTTCTTTAGAAAGGTTGACCTGTTCGGCTGCAAAATTGTTGAAAGGTAAGAGTGACAAGCTTGAAATGATAAGGAGCCTTTTCATTGTTGATTCTCTGGTTCGATTTGGCAATTTGCCCCCGTAAGCTGCCGTTCATCACCAATGCCAAGACCCTTTTATCTGGTTCGATTTGTTCGACTTTTCCTTGTTTTTCTATTCTTTGTACCTAACTCCAAGTATTCTGGTGTCGGTTCAATGGTTCCATTCACTTCTGCTTGTTCAGAAGCAGAAGTCACCGGCATTCTTAGTCCACCCTCAGAAAGGAAAATATCAGCCCAGAGACCATCTGATTCATCATGAAAATGAATGAACTCTTTTCCATTTAAGTGAAAATTGGTTGGTCTCAACTTCGCTTAAAATTTCTTAACCTCTCAATGAATTTAGCAGCACAGCCAAGTTTTAAATTGTTTTTTGCCTGATTACCCATTTCATGATCCGCGATGATGGTTTAAATAATCAATTTTATTAAATCTTTAGATGATCCCAGATCTTAGGCCACAGGCCGCACTGAACCGATTTCCCATTGATTACGGTTATAAAGTGGTTGCTCAATGGAAAAATCTGGGTCTTTAGGGTTGACTCCAAGCTGATGAAGAATGTGACTAAGAGCGACCTCAGCTGCCCTTTTGGTTCCATCCTGAGCTTTCAGGGCGACCCCCAATCCCAATTCAGGGATTCCTGCAGCAAACACCCCTTCTGCTCCGGTTTTACAGACAACAGTTCCCCCAAAAGCTTTCATCACTCTCGTACAGTGTCGATCTGTTCCAGCTACAAAATAAGGTTCAGTAACCATTGCAATTCTTAACTTCTCACATGCTACCTGGTATTCTTTAGTAAGTTGATCTCCAGTTACAAATCTGGCAAATCCTTTCGCCATTGCTTTCAGGGGGACTCCCCAGGTTGGAATGGAACAGCCGTCGATTCCCACAGGAGCATCTCTAAGATCAAGCTCCATCATATACTCAAGAATAGAGCGGATTTCTTGTTGAATCGGATGGTCTGGATGAATATATCCCTTTGAATCAAGTTGGCGCTGTCTAGCCAAAGTAAGAAAACCTGTGTGCTTCCCTGAACAGTTGTTATGTAAAGCTGCCGGATAGCTACCTGTTCTCGAAAGTTCATGAGCTGATTCTTCGTGGCTTGGCCAATGGCTTCCACATTCCAAATCTTTTACTCCGCAGCCAATACGTTCCAACCATGAGGAAACTACTCGTAAGTGAGCTGATTCTGCACCATGAGAGGAACAAGCCATCGCTAACTCTTCAGTACTCATTTGGAATCGTTCTTCAGCTCCACTTAGGATCAGCGGGATCGCTTGCAGAGGTTTCACTGCAGAACGTGGGAAGGTGAGATGGTCCGGATTGCCCCAACCCTTGACCAACTTACCTGATGAATCAGTTACGACTGCGTGAACGAGATGCAGGCTTTCCTTGAATCCACCTCGCTGAACCTCGATTTGAAGTGGGTGAGCTACAGGTTTTTTGCTTATTTTTTCCTTCATTTATTGCAGCAAGATAAATTTTTTCAAATGTTAGTGCTTTATCAATTCTTTTTACTTTTGCTCCTGTCGAACTCAGCGAAGTAGGGTAGGTATTATTGTGCCTTGCTATACAAACCTATAAATCGGCTGGACGACCTGCAAATGGTAGTCGCCTAGAGTTTTCGGTAGTTGTAGTGAAACTGAACGGATCAATTTAATTTGATGTGTCGTTTCAAGGATTAAATGACTAGGCTGGGTCTCTTCACTAGGGACAATAATATTTGTTAATTTTAGAGGAATACTTAAACCATCCGCTTGCAGGTGTGTTTGATTTATAAGTATTTCCAAAAGAATTGTACTCGCTTCTTTAGAGGATATTTCTGATGAAATAACCTTCTCAACGTCTCTCATCAGCCAAGCCTCAACATTACGATGATGGGCTTCCCACTTCTGAATATACAGATAGCTGAAGTTCTGCCTGACCATCACACAAAGTGATCTTGGCCTTTGTTCCATTTATTTCATGGGCAAACAAGTATCCAATTGGATTAAGGCACTAGAAAATCAAGAAAGCATAAAAAAAGATTTTCACCGACAGTAAATTCCTTTTTTCAAAGATCCCCCATCCTCAAAGGTCTTTGATTCAAATGAGTAGCAATCATCTTCCAAGGATGTATAGCTGATGAAGTATTCTGAGTTTCCAAAGGAATAACCGAGTGTTCGTTTGTTCCCATCTGTAATAAAACTTAAATTGTTTACTGTAATTGGCTGCCCAGATGTTCGCTCTTGTAACGGTTGAACTCTTACCGAATCTAATTTTTCAGAATCTGTTTCACCCACTAGGCACATTATAATGTAGGGAGGCGCATTGGACGTATGATACCTATATCCAAAAGTCTCATCTTCTATGTGATTACAAACCCCTAAAGATCCATTAGGCGTACCGTCTGGTGATTGGTCCCCATAAATCGGATATCCATCAAAGCTCCATCCCAATATTGGGTTTTGGTCCTTATTTAACATCATTTCAATCATGCAACTAGGCTTCTTGTGGTAGTGATAGTCGTCACCCCTTCCAGCATGTCCACCACAGTCGTCCAGTTGACCCAACGCATTAGTGTCATCGTTGGAGTCGTAAATCCAATTATTAATATCTAACTCACCACCGCTCGAATAATCATATATAGGTACGCCATTGACAGCCACTCCAAGTGCTGCATCTCTTGTCGTGTACAGTCCTGGCGATAATGCTGTCGAGTTCAAACGAATTGGGCTTGAATAATCTTTGGCAGGGACAGGTATTTGCTCATTTGATCCGGTAATGCCGTTCATTAAATCATGTTCTGGATATGTACTAGAATGCAAATTTGCGTATTCAGTATCACAGTTGACAGTGACCTCATCTCCAAACCCAGCGTCAATGATTGAGGATTTGATGACTGAGCAGCGGTCTGATGTGGTATTTAACCCATCTGAGGTGTCCAGAACAACGCTTTTAAAACTCAATACAGTAGTGTCAATGGTCACATCTTTTATTGCATCTGTTAAAATATCATTTGTTATATTAATTGTGCTTTCAGAGGGTAATGCAGAAGGTGTTGCAGACAATGCATAAAGAGTTAGAACATATTCATGAGAACCTAGTGAAGGGGAGCACGGAGACGTATAACCAATAGTAGTCCCATCCTTGTTAGGTCCAATAAACCATGGTCCATTATTCGCTTCACCATGATTGATAGCTGATAAACTTGAATCAATATCCCAGAGCAATAAATAAGAATTTCCAGTATCAACTCCATTCATGGTAAGAGCCAATTTCTTTGTGCCATCTGGCATGTTACTCCAAGCCAGAGGCAAGGAATTTTCTACACCATTGACTTTCTTTTCACACTTGTACTCGTCAAGCAATTCTCCATTAACGATTGCTTGACTAAACAACGTGAAGTCTTGAGTTGCTGTGATTGATGGATTTTCATCATTTGCTTCAATGCTAGCATTATCAGAAACAACTGGCGAAGATTCACCTGCAGAAAATGATGTGGAGTTGTCTTGACTGCCCGTATCTGATCCACCACCACGACATGAAATTAAGCTTATTGTGAAACATGTGCAGAGTAGTAAACGATAAATCTTGATAAAAAATCTAATTCGCATCTTTACTAAAATTTGAGAAATTTTTTTAAATTTTGAATTCACCAAATTTTTCTGAGCACATGTGAACAAGAAGTGCAGGAGTGAAAAATACCTGATAAATTCTTTAAACTTAAGGATTCAATTTAGAATTAGGTACTAAATTTTGATCAAGGAGAGATTGAAGCCCAATTTTTGCTAGATGATAGACACTATAGTATAACTCCTAGATTGCCTACCAAATTAAAAAAGATTTAATTACCAAAAAATTAGGACCTACCACCTTCAAAGCCAATCAGTACATTAGCTACATTCTGGCCTACCATTTCGAGTGCATAGCCTCCCTCCAAAACAAAGACTGTAGGTAGATTTAGCTTAAACAACTGCTTTCCACACTTTAGATAGTCGGCTGTTTCCATACAAAAAAAACTGATTGGATCCTCTTTGTAGGTGTCTACTCCCAAAGACACGATCAATGCCTCAGATCTGAACTCTCGAATTTTATTTATCACCTCCTCTAAAGCCCGAGCCCAAGTTTCATATCTGGTTCCAGGGAGCATTGGAAAATTGAAGTTATACCCCTCTCCGTCTATCTTTCCGGTTTCATCAGCATATCCCGAATAGTAAGGGTATGAATCCTCTGGCTGTCCATGCAATGAGGCAAAGAGAACATCCCCTCGCTCATAAAAAATGTCCTGCGTCCCATTCCCATGATGGAAATCTATGTCGATGATGGCAACTTTCTCAGCACCTTGATCAAGGAACAATTGGGCTACGACGGCAGCGTTGTTTAGGAAGCAATACCCTCCGAAAAGATCTTTACCTGCATGATGACCGGGAGGCCTGCACAACGCCAAGCAAGCAGCATCTCCGTTTGCAACGACTTTTTGAGCTTGTTGAGCAACCATACAGGAGGCCTTGGCGGCTTCCCAAGTTCCTGCGTTGATCGAAGTGTCATTGCCAGAACTGTAAAAACCTGCCTTACCATCTATATGCTTTGGACAACGTTGCTGCATTCTACGAACAGGAAAATTTCCCGCCATCAGATCACCTTTGAAACCAGCAGCTAGCCACTCTTGCCAGGCTGCCTCAAGAAACTGTAAATAATCTGCGGAGTGAACCTTCATAACAGGTACCGGATTCCATAAATCATCACACTGGATACCAGTGAAACCGGCCTCATCAAGATGATGCATGATCAAATCAATTCGTTCTGGTTTCTCAAAAGGGGTAACGATTTCCCCACGATGATACTCTGCTTGAGGGAAGTGTAGTTTATGTGAATCTGTGTAAATAAATTTCATCTATACTTTGTTTCTGAATTTTTCTCTCGTGGCAAAGACTTTCATCTAGTTGATTGGGATGCCTGCAACCGAACCAGGCGGAATCGACTTGGAGACTCGCCGTAAACCTGTGTGAACAAATTTGTAAAATGAGCACAGTCTGAAAAGCCACAGTCGAAGGCGATCCGAGTGATGTTCAAATTGGTGTTCAATAAGTACCAACGCGCTCTCTTTAGTCGAAGCTGCCTCCAAAACTTTGCAGGTGAAACGTGCGCGTGTTTTTGAAAAGCTCGTTCCAGTTGGCGTTGGCTGCAGCCAAGCTGATTGGCTAGATCTTTGACGCAAAAAGGGAAAGTGAGGTTTTTCTTCATCAATTCAATGGCATCCTTTATTCTTGGATCCTGACAATGATCCAACTCATCATATGGGTGTCGAGGAGTGTGAAGATTTTCACGATGCTGATCCACCATCATGTGAGATAATCCCTTTCTTGCCTGAGTCTCCCCAAGATGATTTATAAGGATGGTGACCGCAAGGTCAATCGCTGCGGTGCCTCCTGCGCAAGTGATTCGATTAAGATCAATCACGAAAAGTTCATCTATTACAGGAATAATATTAGGATAACTTTCAACGAACTCGTTGAGATGTCTCGGGTGAACTGCACATTTTTGATTTTTCAATAAGCCTGCTTCTGCCAATACAAAGACACCAACACACAAGCCCACCAATGGAATTCTGAGCTCTTCAGCTTTTCTTAGAAATTCATAGGTTTGCTTAGAAACAAATCGAATGAGGTCAGTTTGTCCTCCAACTACGACAATGTAATCGAATTCAGTTGGGTCACCATACAATTCCCATGGAGGGATTGTGACTCCACAGCTGGAGGGAATCGGTTCCATTGATGGGCCAAGGATTTTCCACTTACAATAGACTTGTTGACTGTAGTCTGATTCATCGGCAGCGTGACGAAGTGTATCGATGAAGCCAGCTAGGGGAAGAATCGTAAAGCCTGGGACTAGTACGAAACCTATTCGCAAGTCTGGCTTGATGAGCCTTCCGTCGATGTCATGAAAATTCTGATTGTATTTGTCGAGTCCATTCATATGGATCAATTTGATTAGGGTTCAGAATGATTTTAGAAATATTTTGTACCGAAAAAATGTAATGCCGTACAGGATCTGTCGTAAATCTTCAAATTTATGTCGCATTTTTGGTTGCTAAGCTCAGTTGAACTTCATAGTATTCCCCACCTCTTTTTCTCAGAACGAAATTAAGAATTCTGGGAAATGTTTAAACTCTTTCAAAAGGAGAGGGCATGAAGACTAGGTTTTTAAAATGGTGTTTGATGGCGGTTTCACTGTCAGTAATCCCATTAGCAAGCGCTTATGCAGCGGACTGTGTCCACAAGGTCGGTGGATTAGCTCCTCTATCGGCACCAGGTTCTGTTGTTGGTGGTGAAGCAATGCGGGATGCCATGTTGTTGGCGGAGAGAGATATAAACGCTGCTGGCGGAGTGCTGGGCTGTGATCTCGAAGTTGTCATCACTGATACTGAAGGTTTGCCAGAAAAGGCGACCGCTATGATGGAGAAATTGATTACTCAGGATGGTGTTGTAGCTGTGGGCGGCGGTTACCACAGTTCCGTAGGTGTAGCTTCCAAGGACGTTGCTAATGCTCGCGGTATTCCAGTCGTTTTTGCTGAAACCTGGAATGATACAATCACAGGAGATAAGCAGAAGTATATCTTCCGAATTGCTCCCTTAAGTTCTTGGGCTTCTGGAGTGATCTGGCAATTCGCTGCCCAGGCTCCGGGTGTAAAAAAGGTTGCGATAGTCACAGAGAATACTGATTACGGAATCCCTGCTGCCAAGGAGTGCGAAGTCGGTCTAGGGTCCAAGGGAATCAGTTCTGTTACCTTTGGAGTTGATATTGGAACCCAGGATTTTGCAGGTATCGTGGAGCGAGTGAAAGCTGAGAATCCAGACTATATTATTGTTTTGCTGACAGGTGAGGCTGGTTTCAATTTCACTCAGCAGGCTGCAGATGCTGGAACGGGTCCACAAGACATTATGTTTCACGCAAACCAAGCAGGTTTAGAGAGCAAGGCTTGGTGGGAAAACGTCCCGGATGGGAGATTAGCATTCATGGCCAGGATCGGAGTGCCCGAAACAATGTATTCTGCATCTGCACTCAAATTTGCTAATGATTACAAAGCTAAGACTGGCAAGACAGGAGTAGAGAGCTTTGCACTAGAGGCTTATGACTCAATTGGTATTCTGGCCCAAGCGATCAACGAGGCAGGCTCTACCAACGGGAATGCAATTGTGAACGCCCTTGAAAACATTTCTTATGATGGGGTCCTTGGCCGAATCTACTTCCCTTATGGTTCCAAAAAAGATCCATCAGCAGACGGCAAAGGAAACGAGTGGTGGCACCAGTGGCCAGATGTCGCGATTACAATGGTTCAATATCAAAAAGAGGGAGAACCATCCAATACGATGACCATTGTTTACCCAGAGTCCTACAAGACGGGTGAACCTGAATACGTAGATTAGTCTAATAACTTAAGGTCCAGAGCTTTTTGCTCTGGATCCCCTCCTTTTTATCCCCACGGTACTCTGATTTATGGAATTCGCCCCAATCTTTTGGTGGACAACCCTTTGGCTGCTTGTCTGGGGGATTGTTGGGAGCATTGGAACTAGGCGGATCTATCTCGCAAAAGATCTCGATACCTCGAATGCCGTGCTGATGGGTTCTTTAGTGGGAGCGTCTCTGGGTCCCATCGGTTTGCTGTTTCTATGGCTAAAGACGCCTGAAGCCAGTAAGAGACTAATTATTCTGCCCTCCTTGCTGACCGTTGGCATTATAATGACTGCTTTTGCCCTCGCTGATCCCCAAAATAACTGTGTTTCCAACAGTTCCTTTGTATTGTCCCAAATCACAAATGGGCTCATCATTGGGATCATTTATGGTTTGATGGCACTTGGACTTACCTTGATTTTCTCAATTCTTGGGGTTGTCAGTTTCTCCCATGGTGAATTCTACATGATTGGGGGAATGATCACCTACTACGTCACAGTGGTTTGGTTTCCAGGTGTTTCTCCTGTAGTGGGCATTTTGATAGCGTGCTTAGCCACCTTTATTTTGGGCGCAGTGTTCGAACGTTTGTTTTTGACACCCATGTATGACGGTCGGATCGAACGACCCGTTGAATATGGAATTCTAGTGACCTTTGGGCTGGCCTTCACATTAATGTATTTTGTTCAAGCCGTCGCCGGTTCGAACCCAGTTAAGGCAAAACGGTTTTTTGATTTTCCACGAATCCGTTTTCCTTCAAAAGAAGATCCCTGGCTAATCAAGACCAGCCGAGGAAATATGGAATTATTTGACACAATTTCGATCTCTAATCCTCGCTTCATCGCTGCGGTCATTTCTATTTTAGTTCTCTTGGGCCTCTTGTACTTTCTCTATAAGACTTGGACTGGCAAAGCGCTCCGTGCAGTTAGCCAGGATCGTGAGGCCGCAGCGATTGCTGGAATCAATCCCCACCGGATGAATATGTTAGCCTTTGCGATGGGGGGGATGATTGCTGCTCTCTCTGGAGCTACACTGGTGCAAGCCTTCTCATGGTTGCCACACGTTGGTTTGATCCCAGCGATGCGTTCCTTTGTAATCGTTGTGCTAGGTGGGTTGGGTTCGTTACCTGGAGCCTTTTTCGGCGGGATCATAATTGGCTTGGTAGAAGCAGCTGGGACTGGGTGTGTTCCCGATCCTCAGAAAGCCTCCTCGTACATTCCCGCTTACGGCATGATTGTCCTCACCCTCACCCTACTTTTGCGACCAACTGGACTGATGGGGCGTCGTTTTGCCAGTGGAACACATGGTAAGCTATGACTAGAATCCAAGTTCTTTGGTTAATCTGTTTCGGAATCGTGGGGTTCTTCCTGGCCTTCCCCTTCATCTATGGTGGTCGTGATTACGAATACATCATGCACATTTGCATTACAGGATTCTTCTACGCAATCTTGGCCTCTAGTTGGTCGATGCTTGCTGGATATGGGGGACAGTTTTCCTTTGGACACATGGGTTTCATGGGCTTGGGAGCTTATGGAACAGCTCTCTTCAGTCACTACTTTTATCTCTCGCCCAAACCGACAGGGCTTTGTACTGAATTCGCTTTTGGAGATCAGTATTTCATTATCAAGAATCCGGTTGGAGTCACGTCCAGTACACTAACCCAAGACTGCCTTACCAAGGCGATGGAGAATTGGAACGGTACTGTGGAAGTCACACCCATGCCAATTGTTTTGGGAATTCTAATCGGTGCTTCTCTGGGTGCCCTTTTCGGATTTTTGATTGGAATGCTGGTACTTCGTCTTCGAGCAGCTTACCTGGCATTGTTCACCCTTGGCTTCTCTGAAATCCTCAGGGCTACGATCAGCGCAGAAATTGACATCACCCGTGGGCAAGCGGGTATCGAGCTGCCTCACTTGTTTGAGAATGGGGTGGTCTTGTTTGGGTATGAATTTACAAAGACAGATAAGATCCCTCCCTACTTTGTAATGTTCTTCTTGCTGCTTGCTTGTTTAGCTATCCTAGCCTGGCTTGCACAGTCAAGATTTGGACTGTTTATACGTGCTTTGCGGGAGGATGAAGATGCAGCAGCTGCGCTTGGAATCAATATTGTGCGCTACAAGGTCCTTGTCTTCGTGATTACCTGCACAATGGCGGCTCTGGCAGGAGCCGTTCAAGCACATTATATAGGAATCATTACCCCAAACAATTTGATGATTATGCAGATGAGCCTTGTCGTTGCAATGGCAGTTATTGGTGGTTTGGAAAACTTTGCAGCAGCAGCCATTGGAGCGATCATCATTGAATTTATCCTAGAACTTCTGCGCAATAGCTTTGTGATTGGTGATGTTGAGGTTGATATGACGATTTGGCGTCTTGTTTTCTTTGGAGTGCTGCTGATGGTCACACTCCGGTTCTATCGTAATGGATTGATCACCCCAATCATCGAGTTTTTCACTCGGGCACATGTGGCAGCCGAGACCGTGTCCAAACGTACTAGCGAACCCTCCAGTAATCCAACAGCCTGATCATGGAACTCTCCATCCGCAACCTGAACAAGCGCTTTGGTGGGAACCATGTGCTCAAGGGGCTTTCATTTGAAGTCAGGGGGCCAGAGTTGATCGGTCTGATTGGTCCAAATGGAGCTGGGAAAACTACGCTGACCAACATTCTTGATGGGGCAATTACTCCCAACAGTGGCACGGTCTACCTGAATGGTAAGAGAATCGACCAGTTGCCTCCTTTTGAAGTAGCCCGGGCGGGGCTGGGTCGGACTTTTCAGGTAACTCGCTCTTTCCGCCGAATGACAGTGCTGGAGAACCTTTTTGTTCCTGCTTTGGCCAAAGACCTTACGGTCAGCAAGGAGCAGGTGCTTCCCAAAGCTATGGAAGTCCTCGACTTTTTGACGATTGATCACTTACGCAATGAGTACGCTCAAGCTCTTTCTGGAGGGCAGCAAAAATTGTTGGAGCTCGGCAGGTTGCTAATGCTAGATCCTGATATCATCATTTTGGATGAGCCCTTTGCCGGTGTTCACCCAAAGTTGATGGAAATCATCTATGGATATATCAGACGGGTGAATGATGCAGGAAAAGCGATTATTCTGATTAGCCATCAAATGGAATCGATCTTCACTCTTTGCGGTAGACTGCTGGTGCTGAATTTTGGTGAACTGATTGCAGACGGACTCCCAGCTGATGTTAAAAAAGATCCTGCTGTAATTGAGGCCTACTTGGGGAGTGATGAAGAGGAACAGCCCTCAGAGGAGCCAACTCCATCCAGTGAAAACAAGACATGAGTGCAACAGATTCAACAGCCGGAGTGCTGGAACTCAGAGGCTTGGATGTGGGATATTACAAGGACCTCAACATCTTGCAGGATCTGAATGTAAAAGCGAGGAAGAAACAGATCACCACGATCCTTGGTGCTAATGGTGTTGGCAAATCCACGGCCCTCAAGGCTGCATTTGGGTTTCTCAAGCCCAACCGAGGTGATGTCGTTTTAGAAAACGAAAGTCTCCTCGATATTCCCACGCATGAGCGGATTCTCAAGGGTCTCGCCTACATCCCACAGCAACCCGGTGTCTTCAAGGATATGACCGTAGAAGAGAATCTTCAACTCGGGGGTTGGACCTTCCGAAAAGACAAGCAGCAGGTTCGTGACAAGATTGAAGCCAATTACGAACGCTTCCCGGTACTGCGTGAGAAGCGAAAGCAGATCACAGGGGAACTCTCGGGTGGTCAGCAACGAATGGTTGAGATTAGTCGTACATTGATGGCTGAACCAAAGGTGCTGCTCGTTGATGAGCCTACTGCAGGGCTCTCGAAGATGTTGGCGGAAGAGGTGTATGAAATGTTAAAGATGCTCGTCACGGTTGATGAATTGACGATTCTCCTGGTTGATCAGGAGATTCGTCAAGCCCTGAAAATAGCGGATTATGTCTACGTGCTGGAACTGGGTAGAAACAAATTTGAAGGACCTTCTCAACAATTTACTGACCTTGAAAAAGCCTTTTGGGTTGGGGGGTGATTTTCTTCTTTTAAAAATCCTGTTGTAACAAATGATGATGCCTTCCAAGTCTCACAACTCCCACCTCTTCTACCAGACTAGAAATCTTAAACCTCGAGTTTCTCATTCCAAAGGTGTTTACCTTTGGGATCAGCAGGGAAAAAAATATCTGGACGCTTCTTCAGGGGCAATGGTCTCCAATATTGGGCACAGCCATCCCAAGGTAATTGCAGCCATCAAAACACAACTGAATCAAGCAGCATTCGCTTATCGTCTGCATTTTGAAAATGATGCAGCCGAAGAGTTTGCAGAAGATCTATCCAGGGTTACGCCAGTTGGTCTGAATCGGATCTTTTTCGCTTCTGGTGGTTCTGAGACAGTTGAATCTTGCCTCAAACTTGCCAGGCAGTTTGCTATTTCAATAGGTCAATCCTCTCGATATAAAGTGATCTCGCTGAGTCCATCCTATCATGGATGTACGCTTGGGCTACTTGGGGTCACTCAATATGGACCTTTGAATGATCCGTTTGATTCCATGTATTTAGAGATGCCAAAAATTACTGCACCCACGGCATATCGGGATCAGGATTCACTGAGTATGGATCAGCGTGGAGAGCGTTATGCGGATCTGCTCGAAAAAGAGATTCTCAAGCAGGATCCTGAGACTGTATTGGCTTTCTTGACAGAGCCTGTCGGCGGAGCTTCAACCGGAGCTTTGGTAGCCCCAGAGTCTTACTATCCGAAGGTCAGGGAGATCTGTAACCGCCATGGAGTTTTGTTGATTGCCGATGAGGTGCTCTGTGGTACTGGCCGTACTGGAGAATACTTGGCGCTCACCCATTGGGGTGTTCAAGCAGATATAGTCGCATTGGCCAAGGGGCTTGCAGCTGGTTACAGCCCTTTGGGAGCTGTTGTTGCCAAAGAAGAGTTGGTGGAGGCTGTTCTAGACGATGGAGGCTTTATGCACGGTTACACCTATGCTGGAAACCCAATGGCTTGTGCAGCAGGGAAAGCAGTTCTTGAGGTAATGCTGGAAGAAGATCTAATGGAGCGAGCTGAAGAACAGGGTGCCAAGCTTCGGGCTGGTTTAGAGGAGTTGCAGCAGCAGTTTGAATTCATCGGAGATGTGCGTGGTAAAGGATTGTTGCTTGCGCTTGAATTGGTCGCAAACCGTGAAACTTGGGAAGTACTTCCGCCAACATGGAATGCACACTCTCGAATCGTTGAATTGGCTTACGAGGAGAAACTGATTCTTTATTCTCGTAGAACGAGAGGAGGATATTCTGGAGATCACTTGATGGTGTGCCCTCCACTCTGCATCAACGATGGTGAATTGGACGAATTGTTGTCAAAACTAAAGCGAACCTTGATCAAGTTTGCAAGTGAGCACAAACTCCTCACAAATTTGCAGTCCTCACCTTCCATTCTCAATTGAATCAACTGATGAAATCTACAGAGAAGCAAAAGGCACTTATCCTAGCGCCTCATACCTTCAACTTTGAGCAAGCCAAGACGGCTTTTGGATTAATTCGGGGGACAGACCGCTTTGAGATAGTGGGGGTAATTGATCCTGAAAAATCAGGCCAGGATGCAGGGGTGATTGTGGATGGAAATCTTCGTGGAATCCCTGTGTTTGCCTCTTCTAAACATGCTTTTGAACAGTTGAGTACATCCCCTAAAGTAGCTATTGTTGGCATCACCCCTTCTGGAGGGAGGTTGATTCCAGAATTGTTGAGTTTTATTGAGCAAGCTATCGGAGCAGGACTGGATATCGTAAATGGCCTGCATGAATTTTTGGAGGAAAAGCCACATCTGGTTGAAGCGGCTCGTCGGAGGGGAGTGAAGTTACATGACATCCGCAAACCCCGCTCAAAGATAGATCTGCACTTCTGGTCTGGTGAAATCACAAGAGTACGGGCTCCACGGATTGCGGTCATGGGAACGGATTGTGCCGTGGGCAAAAGAACCACAACACGTTGGCTGATGGAGGCTTGTAATCAAGCGGGTATCAAGACCGAGATGATTTTCACTGGGCAAACCGGATGGATGCAGTCTGGACATGATTACGGTTTTCTATTTGATTCAACTCCCAATGATTTTGTCTCCGGGGAATTAGAAGACGCTATCGTCAGGTGTGATCGGGAGTGTTCACCGGATTTAATTTTACTGGAGGGACAATCTTCTCTGAGAAATCCATCTGGCCCCTGTGGGTCAGAGTTCCTTTGTTCAGCAATGGCTAAGGGAGTGATATTGCAGCATGTACCTGGACGGAAGACTTTGCATTTCACCAACGCCAGCCTACCAATGCCAGATATTCAGGGAGATTTGGATTTGATTAAGATTTATGGAGCTAGGACTCTCGCTTTGACACTTAGTTCGGAGGGTCTTGACTCAGCAGAGTTGGAAGATATTAAAATTGCTCATCAGGCAAGTCTGGGACTTCCTGTATTTTTGCCCAAGGAAAATGGTGTAGAAGATATCGTCACTATTATAAGCCAATTTTTAATGTGCAGCGATAGTAATAAAACAAAGGTAGCTCACTGCTAAAAATCAGAAAGACTGATTATGAACACTATAAAAATATTGAAAAAACCATAAATTAGTATTGACTAATATTTAATAAAAGTTCAGACTAATATTTTTCTTTAATAAATTTAAAGAAAATTATCCAAGGTATGCATCTGGAGATCTACCAATCAGTTGATCAACTAATTAATGCTTTGGGTTTAAAAGCTTTTTCAATTTGGGGTTTTACATTTCTAGCTCCCATACCTTTAAGTTTTTTAGGAACAGATAGTAATGGAGTTAGACAATCCAGTTGTAGCCTCCAGAGTTTTTCGGGGGTCTGTTGGAAATTAATCTATTCAATTAGTTAGCTCGAATATGCACTAGCAATCTACTCTGTAATTTTAAAACACTGAATCAGTAAGCTCATACATTGACCTATTGGTTAGATAAAATTGAAGGGTAACATTAGCTTGGCTGATTGTATGTCAGAAGTTCTATCAAAACTACATGGCCGAGTGTTGTAGCCTCCAGAGTTCTTCAGGAGTCTGTTGGATAGTCTAGTGGAGTAGTTATGTTGCATAGTTGTCCAAACAACAACCCCAAGAACAAGAGAATTTCGAACAGACTCCCGAAGAAAGAGCGGTTTTTCCGTAGCTACAACCAGACTAAGTTCTTCGAGAACTACGTTATTTTCGTGATCATACCTGCGGGTGCGTGCCAGCCCGTAGCCCTATGGCCACTGTGCTAAACAGAGACT
>NYTS01000079.1 GCA_002683655.1 Deltaproteobacteria bacterium | reverse complement strand
CACCCTCTCATTGGCTTTGGTAGGTCTTGTTGGAGACTCTTGGATCTGTGGGAATCAGGGGTTGCACCAATTCCCAAAAGGCATCCGAAATATCCCAGGTCTTCTTTCTTGACATATTTTCCTCCTCATCGGGTTATCCGCTCATCTTCTCAACAAGGATCGATAAGAAGGAAAAAAATAGCCAATCTTTTATTTACGGATAAGTTCTAAGTGTAATCTGCAAAATATAATTTAATCCCTTTTCCCAGAATTATGTCAATGCCATAGGTGTTACAATTGATATTCACTAATTTGTAACAAGAATTAGAAATCTAAAAAAGCTATCTGACCAATTGATAATCTTTAAGTTTTAAGGGTTAAAAATTCCAGATAAGTTTGATATCTACTGATCAGACTCTTCTGAAATAGGGACAGAAATAAGGCATTTTTCCTTAAAGACAACGATGCGCCTCTAAC
Organism: Deltaproteobacteria bacterium; assembly: GCA_002683655.1. Taxonomy (GTDB): domain Bacteria; phylum SAR324; class SAR324; order SAR324; family NAC60-12; genus JCVI-SCAAA005. The sequence goes on along the minus strand of NYTS01000079.1, from coordinate 14,018 downwards.
GAGCAATGTTCATTTGCTGACAGGCTCTAAACTCTCTGGAAGATCGCAGCTATGCCTTGCCTCCTCCTATGCACATTGAAACAAGTCCATATCCACCTTGAATTTGCTTAAATTCATTGAGAAGTTTGACTGTGATCAAACAGCCTGTGGCACCAATTGGATGGCCCAAAGAAATGCAACTGCCATTCGGGTTGGTACGATCCAATGGTAGCTTTAAATCTCGTGCTACTGCTAAAACTGGCACTGCAAAGGCTTGATTCAACTCAATAACATCCATATCTTTGACAGTTAACCCCACGATCTCCAGATACTTTTAAATCGCAAGAATAGGCTCAATACCCATGTATTCCGGATCAACGCCGGAGTGTACATACCCAATAAGTCGGCCCAGGATTTATTTGCGATCTTTTCAGCTTCGGAACGTTCCATCAGGATGACTGCAGATGCGGCATCGTTTAGCCCAGAGGCGTTACCCGCAGTCGAACTCGCATCTCTATACAATTTTTAAATGGCTTTGAGAGTTATACGTGTCCATATACGTGTCCACCATTTCAAAATTCACATTGGAAAAAAGAAGAATAACCCACTCTCAGGCATTTTGAATGCCATCCGCTACCCAGATAGCATTCTTTCCAATCCAGGTGAAGATGATACCCCAGTCTTTCGAGGCTGTGTCATTCATCAGTTGAATTGCTAACCTGTCGTTCCTCTGATACACGCTTGAGCAAAATCGGCTTGCCACATTTTCTGCAGTCACTCCCATATGACAACTATCAAATGGGTCAGAGAGTACTCCAAACATCGCATCAATGACCTGTCCGTCATTCATTCGTTGTCCCAATCTCATGCTTGGAAGCCAGTATTGGGATCGGCGCATTGATTCAGCACCTCCTCCCAGGGCAATATCTGTATCGCCGCATAGAATTTATTGGGCTGCACAGACGATCGTGTGGAGTCCGCTGCCACAAAGACGATTTAGAGTTTAGGCAGGAGTTTCGATTGGAATACCTCCTTTTACAGCTGCATAGCGGGAAAGGTACATGTCCCGTGGATCGGTATGAATCACATTTCCCATTACTACTTATCCAATTTTAGACGCGTCCACATCAGATCGTTTGATTGACTCTGCTACAACAGACGCTGCAAGATCTACCAAAGGAAAATCCTTGAGACTGCCTCCGTAATCACCGATTGCAGTTCGAACTCCACTAACGACAACGACTTCTTTTGAAGCACCTATGAATTTATCCTGATTTAAATGTCTTTTTTAGGAACGATTTTCTTGAAAAATGGTGATTGCGACTTGAATCAAAAAGTCAAATATCTAGCAAATTTTGGTAAGCCGCAATTTGCTTCACTAAAAAGAAACTATTTTTCGAACAAGAGCTGCTAAATGGTCTGGGATTTAATTTTTGTCGATTGGGAACATTGGGGTTTATTTCTTAGTGCGTTTCTTTCAGCTACTCTCTTGCCAGGGAGCTCTGAGGTATTGCTAGCTGGGCTACTGCTTTCTGGAACTCATTCCGAATTGAAACTCTTGTTTTGGGCAACACTTGGAAATGTGCTTGGTGCTCTTTTAAACAGGGAGTTTGGGGCAGGAATTCTTCGAGGGTGGGGGGCCAAGTGGTTGGGGATCACTCACCAAAGATGGTCACAAGCTGAAGGCTGGTTTCAAAAATATGGGCAGTGGAGCTTGTTATTAGCCTGGCTGCCTGTAATCGGAGATCCATTGACCATTTTCGCTGGGACTTTGGGCATTTCAAGACCTCGCTTTCTTATTTTAGTGACTCTTGGAAAGGCTACACGCTATTGGATCCTCATCTATATGATGGATCTTGGTTCAACCTCGTAACCACTTCAAAAATCAACTTCCGATCCTGAACCAGATCGGTTGCTAACATGAATTAAACCATAGACCTTTAATTTCGATCGCAGAGCAAACTCTTCAGTGAACGAAGAGTTGGGATTTGCCATCAGGCAGTCTGAATTCGAAACCCTCGAAAAGAGATTCATATGTCCTTTAAAAGGTTCGTGGCAACCCTCGCCTTGACCCGCGGAACTTCCAGTGCTGTTCAAGCAGCTAAAAATTTCAACAGAATTTCTTTCTTCCCTACTTATCTCAATGTAGCAACTGGTGAGGACACCAAGTAAGAAAGTTCTGCAGAGATTCGGCTACAACTGATGGGAATATTCTTGTCTACACGGATAGCCCACTTGGGGTGATCGGAATGATTGATATCAATGACCCGCGGAACCCAAAGGCTTTGGGCAATATCAAAATGCCGGGAGAACCTACTGCCGTCTCAGTGATTGGGGACACTTCTTTCGTGGCGGTTAATACTTCCGAGAGCTACAAGAATCCCTCTGGTAAAGTTCATGCGATTAACTTGAAATCACAAAAAAAGATCAATCGATGTAAACTGTGGGGGCAACCCGACAGCACTGCTTGCTCTCCTGACGGATCATTCATCTCAATAGCCATCGTAAATGAAAGAGATGAGGGCCTTCAGAATGGAAGAATTCCTCAGATGCCGGCTAGAAATCTAGTAATGATCTCGGTTGGTGACGGTAGCCTCGTTTGTGGTTCCATGAACTGGGTTAACATGACAGGCTTGGCAAGTATTGGTACGGAAGATCCTGAACCAGAATTTGTAGATATCAACGATATCGGTGAAACCGTGTTGACCCTTCAAGAAAACAATCATATTGCCGTGGTGGATCAAGATGGAAAAATTAGCTCTCATTTCAGTGCAGGAACCACACACCTAGAAAAGATTGATGCTCTTGATGAACGGGGTGCACTTATTTTTAATGGCTCACAAAAAACAGACTTCGAGAGCCTGATGGTATCCAATGGCTAGACAATGATTTGTTCGTGATCGTCAACGAAGGTGATATGAATGGGGGTAGCCGTAGATTCACAGTGTTCAAGAAGGATGGGACCCTTGTGTACGAAAATGGAGCTAATTTTGAGCACGCTTTGATTGAAATTGGGCACTATCCAGACAAACGTTCAGATGCTAAGGGAGTAGAGCAAGAAAGGCTGGAATTCGCCTCGTTTGATGGTACGCCTCATGTCCCTGATTTCTGAAAGGGGTTCTGTCGTTGGTGTTTACGACATGAGTGTACCGAGCAATCCGATCCTCAAACAACTGCTCCCCTCAGGACTTTCTCCTGTAGGAGCGATCGCCCTCCAACGAGTAATCTTTTTGCAACTGCCAACGAAGTTGATTTAGTTGAAGATGGCCGTCTGAGAGCGCATGTGATGATCTATGAGTATCAGGATGCTCCAACTGCCTACCCTACCTTGAAATCTGCTGATGCTTCAGAGTTGATCGGTTGGGGTGCCATTTCTGGAATGGTTGCTAAATCTGACGGGATGATCTATTTCGTAAACGACAGTTTTTATGGCTGTCAACCCACCATATTCGTGATTGATCCAAGCTCAAAGCCAGCTCGGATTGTTAAGCGAATTCCTATCACTCATGCTGGGTATCCTGCCCAGAAACTAGATCCCGAGGGTGTGACAACCGATGGCAAAGATGGTTTTTGGGTAGCATCGGAAGGAAAAATAGATCGCATGATTCCGCATGGCCTTTACCTTGTGAATGCGAAAGGTGAGATCAAAAAGGAAGTCTCTCTACCTCCTCAATTGCTGAACGCAGAAAAGCGCTTCGGATTTGGGGGTAGACGATAGTTCGGGAGAAACCTTCTTCTGGTCAATCGGCAAGATCCGTTAAGCAGACAATTCAAACTTGGAGAGGACCCAAAGTGATAAATTTTTTGGTATTCCTCTCCAATTAAAATCATCAGAAATCGCTGTCAGGAGGGCTGTCAGGATCAAACCCTTCGATATCCATTCCCAAAGAAAGATTCATCTGACTTAGGATCGCTTTGATTTCATTCAAGGATTTTCTACCAAAATTTTTCATATGAAGCAGCTCATTTTCGCTTCGTTGAACCAATTCTCCGATGAAGTCAATCTTGGCATTTTGAAGACAATTGATCGAGCGCACCGAAAGTTCCAACTCGCTGACAGGACGATACAAGTCTGGAGACAACGGCACGTGTTCTTCTGTGACCTGGCGATGCGAGGGAATTGCTGAAATGTTTTCATCAAAATGGATGAACAGTCCCAACTGCTTTCTTAATACCCATGCCGCGCGAGCCAGACTGTCCTGCGGGCTGATTGTTCCAGAAGTCCATATTTCAAAGATTAGGCGATCATAATCGGTCCTTTGATCCACGCGGGCGTTTTCCACCTCGTATCGAATTTCACGAATCGGAGAATGGTAAGAATCCAGATAGAGCGTTCCTTTGGGCAATTTCAGCTTCTCATTTTCTTCTGCGGTGACATAACCTCGAGCTTTGTTGACATACAATTTCAATTTTAAGCCAACGCCTTTTTCCAGTTGAAAAATTTCTTTAGTTGGATTGCGGACTTTGATTTCACCATTTGCAGCGAGGTCTCTGCCAAGCAATTTCCCACCTGACGCAATTGTGAGATCCAGTTCAACCAGCCCTTCTCCTTGGTGGTTGACCTCAACTTCCTTCAAATTCAATAGTAAATTCATTAATCCACCTTGAACTACCTTCAGTTCATCTGTGGACTTTTTCACTCCTTCAATCTTCACAGCCACAATCGCACTCCCATTCATGGAAGCGAGCAAAGTTTTGCGCAGTGAATGGCCAAGAGTGACTGCGTACCCTTGCTCCAGTGGTTCAATCGTGAATCTTCCATAGGAAGAGGAGAGAGTTCGGTGATCAACCCGCATTCTGCTGGGCATCGCAAGGTTGGTCCAATTCTGAACATATATTTCAGGTGCTTGGAAGCTCTGGGGCAGGCTGACCTCAGACAAAAGCTTGAGGTTGCTCATATTTCTCCGTATGGCAAGGGAGGAAAGAAAATGAAGCCGATTCATTGCAAAACTTGCTTGGGGCGCTGCTTTGGTTTTGAAAAGCCTTGCAATGAGTTCAGCTTTCGTGATGAAAGAGAGTTTATCTCTGAAGGAGCTTTAATTGAATATGTATTAAAATAAACATTTTAATATAAATTCATTTATTTAGTCTGTCAAGAAGATGAAAAACTGACAGAAAGTCTGTCCAATCTTAAAACTCTCTTGAAGGAAGAAGTCCATGCCAATCGAATCAGCAAGGGTAGAATACAGTGCTGGCTCAACGGGAATGAAGAGCTTTATTTCAAAACCAGAAAAGGCGGAATTTGCTTTTCCAGGGGTACTCGTTTTCCCTGAATGGTGGGGTCTCACAGAATATCTTGAGCTCAGAACTCAACAATTGGCTGAGCTTGGTTATGTGGCAATGGCAGTTGATATGTATGGGGAAGGTAGAATCGCATCTGATACAGCAGAGGCTGGTTCATTGATGAATGGAGTCCTCAGCAAAATGGAAGTTGGTGAAGCAAGAGTACTTGCCGCAATGGACTTTTTAAAAAGTCAGTCAGAAGCAGATGCTAAACGATTAGGGGCGATTGGATATTGTTTTGGAGGAGCAATTGTCCTAAACGCAGCCAGAAAAGGTTTGCCACTTCGTGCAGTCGCAAGTTTCCATGGCGCTTTGGGGGCCAATCATCATGCAGAATCAGGAAATGTTCATACAAAAATTCTGGTTTGTCACGGAGAAGCTGATGAAATGGTAACTTCTGAGAATGTGCAGGAATTTAGCAGAGAAATGGATCGTCTCGGTGCTGATTATGTAATCAAAACCTATCCAGAAGCTCTTCATGGTTTCACAAATCCAGCAACTACGGCATTAGGTCAAAAATATGGAATCCCTGTTGGTTACAATGAGACAGCAGACCGTCAATCCTGGGAGGAACTCAAAGATTTTTTGAGCGAGAATTTATAAACTTTTTTGAGAATCGGACTGCTAAAGACTTTATTTGCATGGTGGTCCGATGGTTTCTCTCTCAATCAGAAGGGTTTCTAAGACTTTGATTTGATCATTCTTTGAGTTCATTTCACCAAGAACCCCCATAATCATTTCACAAGCGATTTTTCCTGCCTCAGTGGTTTCATTCGATACACTGGTTAACGGAGGGTTTGTGAAAGGGGAAATTGAACTGTCACATCCAACGATACTGAAAGAGTCTGGAACCGCCAAGGCCCTCGAACTGAGTTCAGTCATAATTCCGTGAGCAATCAGGTCATTGAATGCAATTGCTCCTGTAACTCCGCTGCTTATCATCTGATCCACCACAGCTTGACCTGATTCCAATGAGGGTTTTTCAGTAGGAATGACGACGAGCTGTAACCCCAGTTCATTTGTTACCATAGAAATTGCTGCCTGTCTCTGCTTGTTGGTCCATGTCACAGAAGGCCCACTCAAGTAGGCGATTTCCTGATGACCCTGATGGGCTAACAATCTTACTGCTTGCTTCAAACTTGACCCTGCATCAATCAAAACTCTTGGAATCCCCGGAACATCCCTGTTTACCAGAACTATTGGAATTTTTTCTGCCAACCCTTGTAACCGTTCTTCTGGCATTCGGGAGGAAATTAGAATGACCCCCTCCACTTTTCCAGCAAATCTTTCGATCAGTTTTTCTTCCTTCAGTCTGCTTTCTTCAAAATCAGCCAAGAATACGCAGTAGTCTAAATTTTCTGCTGCTAATTGAGCGGATCGAATCATAGGTGGAAAATAAGGGTTTGCCACATCCGGAACCAAGAAAGCAATGTTCCCTGTTTTTCCTGTACTCAATGCTCTTGCGCTGGAATTTGGGACGTAACCGAGCTCTTCCGCAACTTTTTTGATCCGTAAAACAGTCGTTGTACTCAAGAGTTCAGGCCTTGTGAATGCTCGGGAAACACTCGAACGGGCGACACCAGCTCGTTCAGCAATTTGTGCAATTGTGGGGACCTTAGACTTTGAAGACATCTATCCTTAGATTTGGAGCAAAATTTTTCTCTCCATGATATTTCCCTTCTTTCGCATGTCAAACTGTTGACATGCAACCGGTTGCAAGGTATTGTTCGTCGTTTTCTAGATTTCTCCATCAAAATTTTTCAGTTAATTGGTATTTGATGGCAAACAAACAAAAAGTTGGCCTGATCGGCTTGGGTGATATGGGCAGCGGGATGGCCAAGAATCTGATCAAGAATGGTTTCCAAACCTTTGGCTATGATCTGAGTGTCAAGCGTTTGGAAGCTTTTAAATTGCTTGGTGGAAATTGTGTCGATGATCCCCAAGAAATGGGTTCTTTAGTGGATGCAGCCTTCATTATGGTGATGAACGGTGGGCAGGTGGAGAATGTGATTTTTGGAGACCAAGGTCTGATTCATTCGCTGAAACCAGGTACAGGAATCATCGTCACGGCCACCATCAAGGCTTCCGAAATTCGTGCAATCGCAAGGCAACTAGAAGGAAGTAAAATCCAGTTGATTGATTCTCCAGTCAGTGGTGGATTCCCTGGAGCACAGGGCGGGACCTTGACCATGATGGCTGCAGGATCAGAGGATACATTGAATCAATTTGCTCCCATAATGGAAGCTGTCAGCAACACGATACACTGGGTAGGTTCTGAAGCTGGTATGGGACAGACAGTAAAGGCCTGTCTGCAATCCCTGATTGGATCTGCATTTAGCGCAACATTTGAAGCTGCAGCTCTGGCAGCGAAAGCTGGGGTGGATGGAGAAGTGCTACACAAGGTCTTCAGTACATCAGGTGCAGGTTGTGGTGTTGTTAATACAGCTTTGGAAAACATCATTGATCGCAGATTTGAAGGAACCGGCAGTCACATCAATACCATGTACAAGGACCTGACAATTGTAATGGACATGGCCAGAGAGTTGGGGGTCCCTCTGCACACAGCAGGTTGTGCCATGCAGCTTTTCCAGGCTGGAAAGACGAAATACCCTAACGGAGACAATTGGATTGTGACCAAAATGATCGAAGAAATTGTTGGGGCAGAATTGCATAGAAAATCATCAATTAAGTGAGTTTATGAAAACCGGTGTCATTACGGATGGGATTAGCCGTGATTTTGAACATGCGCTGAACGTGATGGATGAGTTTGGGCTTCAATTCGCTGAGCTTCAGTTCGTCTGGGATAAGGAAGTGGGGTTCTTGGAGGATGCTGAGGTACAAAAGGTCAATCAACTACTGGATCTGCATCAGATTAAGGTTTCCAACATCTGTCATCACATTTTTGCTGGAATGCCGATGACAACGAAACCAGGTGAGCCGTTGCATATTCAGCACTTGGATCGTTTAAAACGTTGTATGGAGATCGCTCATGCAGTTGGATCTCCGAATGTGCGAATACTCTCACCGAAAAAAGAGCAAATCCTCTTCGGGGCTCATGGTGCTGAAAAGTGGAATGTTGCAAAGGGTGCGTGGGATGCCTTACTCCCAATCATTGCCCCAGCACTTGAAATCGCTAAAGATGAGGGCAAGCAACTCGTTGTGGAAACAGGCAACGGAACCATGGTGAATTCATCCTGGACAGCAAGAAAATTGATTGATGATCTTGATGCCAAGGAAACACTAAAAGTGCTCTGGGATCCAGCAAACAACTGTTGGTGCCATGAAACAGCCTATCCTAATGGATATGAACTATTAAAAGATGGTTACATCGCCCACATCCATATCAAGGACGTCTATGCGGATACCCCAAGGGCATATCTTGAGGTCCGTGAAATGGGCAAAGGCCAACTGGCTGATCAATTCAAGCCGATGGCAGAAGCACTCCGGGGGGACAATTACGAAGGTGTGATTTCCTTTGAAAGCGTCTATCACCCGGGGGATGGGGACTTTGAAGCTGGGTTCCGAAAAAACATTCCAACTTTCCTTGAATACTTTGGATGAGTTTTGACAAAAATAATAGATCTGCTCAACTCGAAGCAATTGCGGGTAGGCTTGCCGCCGCCTGGCTAAATCAATCCTTGATTGAGGATCTAGTCGAAGATGAACTACCACAGGATCGAACTGAAGCATATTTGGTTCAAGACCTGATGAGTCAGCAGATTGGTCAATTGATCACGGGTTGGAAGGTCGGTGCTACCAGTGCCAAAATGCGAAAACTTGATGGGCATACGGATGTGATTCCTGGTCGGATTTTTAAGTCTGTTACTTATCACGGCAGGCAAATCAAATTGCCAATCGAAAGGTTCCCAAGAGCTCGTGTGGAGACAGAGTTTGCGTTCAGACTTCTTGCCGACTGCCCGGTTGACCAAGCACCTTGGTCTGCTGAAAATTTGATTGAGCGGGCGGTTCTGCATCCCGCAATTGAGATCATTGGGAATCGTCATGTTTTGCTGCATGGCAGCAAAGAGCAAAAATCATTGATGACCATAGCGGATAATGGTGGAGGAATCGGTTTTGTCTTTGGTGAAGCTTATGATAACTGGCAAGACTTAGATTTTCAAAATCACCTCATTCGACTCTCCGTAGATGATAGCGAGCCAGCTGAGAATTTTCTTGGAGAACTTCGTGGTGCGCCTCTCAAAGCATTGGCAGACCTACTAAACCATCTGGCTCACCGGGGGTATTCACTGAATGTTGGCGATTATGTCTCTACAGGTGCAACAACAGTCCCTCAGCCATTTCAAAAAGGTTCGGTTGTGAACGCTGACTTTGGGAACGTCGGCTCGATTACACTTCAATTTGGTTAATGGATGTCGCTGAAAGCAGATGTTGTAGTTATTGGAGCAGGTGGAATGGGAGCTTTGTTCGGCTCTATTCTGCAGGCAGGAGGATTAGAAGTTGTTCTTCAAGATACCAATATAGAACATGTGGAAGCGATTCAGCGAGATGGATTGCAGATCAAAGGCTTTGGTGGAGATCGAAAAGTTCAAATAACAACCATCAGTGATACGGGCCAAATTCAATCAGCTGATTTGCTGCTATTTCAGTGCAAAGGGAATGCATCCAGAGAAGCCGCTCAACGGGTCAAACATCTGACTAGTCAAGGATCCGTCTGTATCAGCTTTCAAAATGGGTTGGGTAACGAAGAGGTCATCTCAGAAGCAGTTGGACCTAAGAATGTGCTAGGAGGCTTGACTGCGATGGCAGGCTTTATGAGAGGACCCGGCCAGATCCATGATTTTTCTAGAGTCCCATCTTATATTGGTGAGATGGATGGTGGAATCTCAGAAAGAACAGAGCTCATTGCGGAGAAGCTTACCAAAGCGGGATTAGAGACGCATGCTGTTCCCAACATACAATTGGAAATTTGGAAAAAACTATTGGGTAACATCTCTATGAGTGCCCTGTCGGGGCTGACCAACCTAAAAGTCGCACCCTTGATGGCAATACCTGAGTTGCGAGCTGTCAGTTTTCAAGCGATGGAAGAGGCGCTCTCGGTTGGTTTGGCGATGGGGTTACCCCTTGAAAGAGATGCTGTGATAAAGGGCATGGAAATGATCTCTCAGCCTGGAGGAACTGGTGATAATAAGTCCTCACTTTGCGTGGATTTGCTGAATCAGAGGCGCTCAGAAGTTGATTTTATCTATGGGAAAGTGGTTGAGATTGGTGAAACTAAAGGGATTCCAACTCCCACATTAAAGACACTTCATGCGCTTGTGAAAGGTGTGGAATCAAATTTCAGCTGGTGATTTATGAAAAAGCTTTCAGGCAAAAACGCATTTATTTCAGGTAGTTCTCGTGGGATTGGTCTTGCTTGCGCCAAGGCTCTCGCTGAACAGGGGGCGAATGTTTTCCTAGTTGCAACGAATGAAGTCCTACTCAAAGAGGCAACGTCAGTAATTCAGCAACGATCAGCTGTTAAAGTTGATTTTCACGCTATTGATCTGAGGACCCTTAAAGGGTGTCAGCAAGCAAGCCATGCGTTTCTTGAACGGTTTGGGCAAGCAGACATCTTGGTCAACTCAGCTGGTGCTACCAAAGGTGGAACTTTTCCGGAACAGTCTGACGAAGAAATGATTGATGGGTTCGCTCTCAAATTTCATGGCGCAGTTCGACTTTCTCGGCAATTGTGGCCCTCTCTGAAAGAATCAGAAGGCACAGTCATCAACATCGTTGGGGGAGCAGCCCGCTCTCCTTCCAGAGATTTCATGGTAGGAGGTTCCGTCAATGCAGCTCTGGCAAACTTTTCCAAAGCCCTTGCTGCTCAGGGCTTGGTGGATGATGTAAATGTTAACTGGATTCTTCCTGGAATGACTGAAACTGAGCGTATGGAACGACTGCTGGAAGGCAAAGCAAAGATGCAAAACAAGAGCAAGGAGGAGGTACGCGCAGATTCCATCCGCAACGAGGGTATCCGCCGATTAGGGCTACCTGAAGACGTTGCGGAATTGGTCGTGTTCTTGTGTTCCCACGAAGCTCGCCACATTCAGGGTGCAGGAATTCCAGTGGATGGAGGAGCTGGTAAGGGCTATTACTGATGAGTCATCATAATAATCAATGAAATTGCAATTCCTCTCGGCCAAAGAGGCGATTGAACTAATCCCTGATGAAGCCACAGTGGGGTTGATTGGAGGGGGTGGAGGACTAGTAGAAGCGACTCTTCTCCATCATCATGTGGAAAAAAGATTTTTGGCTTCAGGCCATCCGAAAAAATTAACCTGCCTGCATGCACTTGGTATAGGAGATCGAAAAGAGCGAGGCCTGAATCGTTTTGCCCACGAGGGACTTGTTCAAAGAGTAATCGGAGGACACTGGGTTTGGTCACCCCGGATGCAGCAATTAGCGAAAGACAACAAAATTGAAGCCTATGTGTTGCCTGGTGGTGTGATCATGCAGTTAATGAGAGAAGTGTCTGCCAAGCGTCCCGGTTTGATTACTCATGTCGGATTGGGGACCTTTGTTGATCCAACCCTGGATGGTGGAAAAATGAACCAGACTGCACAAGAAGATCTGGTTGAGCGTATTGAAATTGATGGCAAAACTTATCTCCGTTATTTGCCAATCCCAGTGGATATAGCCTTATTGAAAGGCTCGAAAGCCGACGAGGATGGAAATATTTCATTGGATGAAGAGCCTGCAAATGTCGATATCTATGCAATGGCAGCGGCAGCCCACAACTCAGGGGGAAAGGTAATCTTTCAGGTTCGGGAGAAAGTTCGTAAAGGAGAATTGGGGGCAAGACAAGTCAGAGTACCTTCTGCTTTGGTAGATGTAGTTGTAGTTGATCCCGATCAACGGCAGGGCTACGAACTGATCTACGATCCGTCGATTTCGGGAGAACAACAGGACGCTAAGTATCATAGTGAAAAACCTCCATTCTCTGTAAGGTTGGCAATTGCTCGCCGAGCACGTCTTGAGCTCTTCAAGGGTGCTGTGATCAATTTTGGATTTGGTATTCCAGACCAAGTTGCTGCGCTGATTGCCCAATCTGGAGAGTCTGAAGATTACTTCCAGACCATTGAACACGGAACTTATGGAGGGAATTTATTGACGGGGAATCTCTTTGGTTACGCCAAGAATCCGACCTGTATGATCGATGGCCCATCGCAGTTTGATTTTTATTCAGGAGGTGGACTTGATGTCGCCTTTTTGGGATTTGGGCAAATCGATCAAGAAGGGAACGTCAATGTTTCCAAACTGGATGGTGTGACTGTAGGACCAGGCGGATTCATTGATATTGCTCAAAATGCAAAAAAAGTTGTTTTTTGCGGTACCTTCGACACCAAGGGATCTAAATTGAGAACGGGCGCTGGAGAACTCAAGGTCGAAAAATCCGGTGAAATTAAAAAGTTGGTTCAGCATGTTGATCAGATCACATTTTCTGGAAAGCAAGCGCTCAAGCAAAAACAGGAGGTGATATACGCTACCGAAAGAGCATTATTACGATTAACAGAAGCAGGGCTTTTATTGGAAGAGTTGGCTCCTGGGGTTGATCTAGAAAAGGATGTTCTTGAACAAATGGACTTCGTTCCGGTCATTTCACAGCAACTCAAGAGAATGGATTGGAGTTTCTTCATGGAGCAAGAGTGACGGCTGTCAAACTTGCAATAGTCGGGATGGGGATGATTGGGAAACGCCATCACCAAGCCATGAAAACTTTAATGGAAGCTGAACTAATCGCTATCGTTGATCCCGCTGAACAAGCCAAAGAAATTGCGCTCAATGAAGGTATTAGATGGTTTGCCAAAACTGAAGAAATGCTTGCTGAGGTAGTACCCGAAGGTGTGATTGTCAGTACGCCGACAGAAATTCACCTTGCGCCCACCCTCAGTGCTTTAGAAGCAGGTTGCCATGTACTTGTCGAAAAACCGATTGCAGCCAATCTAGAGGAAGCCAGACAGATTCAGAAAATTTCAAAACAAGTTGATCGAAATGTAATGGTCGGCCATCATCGTCGCTACTATGGGTTGATGGAAGAGACACGAGAACTCGTCTCTTCTGAAAAGTTTGGTGGATTGCTCGCTGTGCATGGTCAGTGGACCAGCCGCAAGGCAGATAGTTACTTTATACCGCAATGGAGGCAGCAATCTTCATCAGGTCCTGTGTTGATTAATCTGATTCATGAAATGGACATACTTCGATTCATTTGTGGTGAAATTGAATCAGTTACAGCCCAGATCCAAACAGGTTTTCGAAGTCATCCTAAAGAAGAAACGGCAGCAATCATCCTACAGTTTCAAAGTGGAGTCCTCGGAACCTTTCTACTCTCGGACGCTACCCCTTCCCCATGGAATTGGGAGCATGCGACAGGCGAAAATGTCAATTTTCCCCATACAGGGCAAAACTCTTATTACTTTATGGGCTCAGATGCCTGTCTGGAATTTCCCAATCTACGGATTTGGAATTCAGTTGGAAAACCTGATTGGAATTATCAAATGACGATGGAGGAAAAGCTTGTTCCACTCGAAGATGCCTACATCGCCCAATGTCATCACTTTTGTGGTGTTGTAAGAGGTTGGGAAAAGCCGCGCATCACTGCGGAAGACGCCTCTAAAACACTAGCTGTGACTCTTGCGGTTTTTGACTCTGCGAAGCAGCAGCAGACGATTTGGTTGTGACCTATCAATTCATTGATGTTGTTTGTACGAACGATGTGATGGAAGTTTCCAGTCAACGTCCAGAAGTGCTAAATGCGT
>NYTS01000078.1 GCA_002683655.1 Deltaproteobacteria bacterium | reverse complement strand
GCTGGATGAGTCCAGTGTTCGTTTCGAGAATTCGAAAGAGTGGAAAATTCTTTCACCACAAATGGGAGGCTTTTACCGTTCTCCTTCTCCGGAGACTCCCTCATTGGTCGAAGAAGGCAGCGTCATTAATCTCCAGACTCCACTCTGCTTGCTAGAATCCATGAAAGTCTTTAACGAGATTTCTCTGAATTCCTTCAAAACTTTAGATGGGAAATCACTTTATCCTGAAAATCAGCAATTCCGGATCACACGAGTTCTGGCAGAAGACCAACAGACAGTAAACCAGGGTGATCTACTATTTGTGATGGAGTCAATTACCCCAAATTAAGAAAAATAATTGCTCTAGAGGAGATAGGAAAGGTCAGACTAGAGAGATAATTATTATGGAGAGAGAACCTCATCTTTGGATGAGGTTCTTATTTTCGAGATTATTTTTTCAGAACCTCAACCATCTTCGCGCCAATATCGGCAGGGGTGGGTACGACATGAATACCAGCATCTTGCAGCGCAGCCATTTTTTCGGCAGCAGTACCTTTACCACCAGAAATAATGGCACCGGCATGGCCCATCCTTCGTCCAGGAGGAGCGGTTTGCCCTGCGATGAAGCTGACAATTGGCTTGGTCACATATTCTTTGACGAATGCAGCTGCCTGTTCTTCAGCGTCCCCACCAATCTCGCCAATCATCACAATCGCCTCGGTTCCTGGATCATCCTGAAACATCCGCAGACAATCAATAAAATTGGTTCCGTTTACGGGATCTCCCCCAATTCCGATACAAGTGCTCTGACCTAGGCCAACCCCACTGAGCTGCCCCACAGCCTCGTAAGTCAAAGTTCCGGAACGTGAAACCACACCAATTTTACCAGGCTGATGAATGCTTCCAGGCATGATGCCGATTTTGCATTCTCCTGGAGTAACGACCCCAGGACAGTTGGGCCCAATCAATCTGACTCCCTGCCGTTTTACATAATTTACCGCTCTCACCATATCTTGGACAGGCACACCTTCGGTAATCGCCACAATGAGAGGGATTTTGACTGCAGCAGCCTCAATAATGGCGTCTGTGGCAAACGGGGGTGGAACGAAAATCATGGAAGCATTTGCCCCAGTAGCCTCCACTGCCTGTTTCACAGTGTTGAAAATTGGAACACCTTCGAAATCTTGCCCACCCTTGCCGGGTGTCACTCCACTGACAATATTGGTTCCATAATCCCTACAACCACGGGTATGAAGTTGTCCTTGGGATCCAGTTATTCCTTGAACCAAGACTCGCGTTTCGCTGTTGACGAGGACTGTCATACTTTCCTTTCAATACTCATTTGAGGGGTGATCAGGCAACAGCGGCAACTGCTTTTTCGGCAGCATCTCTTAAACCATCTGCCATTTGGAGGCGACTACCGAGGCCAGAATCATTGACGATTTGATGTGCTTCTGCTGCATTAGTTCCTTCCAAACGAACCACAACTGGCACCTTAAGGTCAACATTCTTGATCGCTGCGACAACACCCGCAGCAACCATATCACACCTCACAATCCCACCAAAAATATTGATCAAGATGCAATTTACATGTGGATCGCTGGAAATCAGCCGAAACGCCAATTCAACTCTTTCCTGGGTACTCCCACCACCAACATCAAGAAAATTGGCTGGTTCACCACCACAAGCCTTAATGATGTCCATTGTCCCCATGGCGAGACCGGCACCATTAACCATACATCCTATAGAGCCGTCCAATCGAATGTAATTGAGGTCATTTTCTGAGGCTTCCGTTTCAGCAGGATCCTCTTCGTCAAGATCCCTCAGATCAAGCGTATCCTTGTGTCGGAACAAAGCATTGTCATCGATTGTAATCTTCGAATCCAAGGCAATGACCCGGCCATCTCCAGTGAGCACCAAGGGATTGATCTCAACCAAGGAGCAGTCTTCATTCACAAAGGCCTCATAAAGCCCTTGGAAGAGAGCTGCTGCGGGTCTAATCAGTTTTGGATTGATCTTGTCAATCTCTAAACCATATGCCAACTCGGTAGCATGGTAAGGCCTCATTCCAATTGTGGGATCGATACCAACTTTAAGAATTTTTTCAGGGGTGTTCGCTGCAACCTGCTCAATGTCCATCCCACCCTCTGTCGAGGCTAGCATCACCACTTGCTGAGACCCTCGATCAACCAGCAATGAGACATAAAGTTCTTTCTTGATGTCCATTCCTTCTTCGACAAGGACCCTTTTGACTTGCTGTCCCTTGGGCCCAGTCTGGTGAGTAACCAGTTGCATCCCAATAATCTGCTCTGCATTTGTGCGCACAGCTTCCAAGCCTTTTGAAATCTTAACACCACCACCTTTTCCACGTCCACCTGCATGAATTTGCGCCTTCACCACACAGATCTCAGTTCCCAATTCTTTAGCAGCACCCACTGCTTCATCCACTGTGAGTGCCACTTTTCCACGGGGTATGGTAACGCCGTATTTGGCTAGGATTTGTTTCGCCTGATACTCGTGTATTTTCATCAGTCCTCTGAGAATGGAATATGGAATAACGACTGTTGATATTCCTAATTATTCAAGGCTAGGCAAGCAATAGTTAGCTATCGTTAAATTCAATTTCAAGTAAGCATGCTCTTCACAGCATCTCTTTCCTCTTCCAACTCTTTGCGAGTGATATCTAGCTTACCTTGCGCAAAATCATTCAATTCAACGCCCTGCACTATTTCATAGCTTTCTCCATTACTACGCAGTGGGTAGCTGAAGAGCAAGCCTTCTGGAATTCCGTAACTTCCATCGCTGGGAACCGCTGCACTGAACCAATCTCCTGCTGGAGTCGGCTTCTCTAGACGCATGATTGTATCTAGAGCAGCGTTTGCAGCTGATGCTGCTGAAGAAGCCCCTCTAGCTTTGATGATTGCTGCCCCACGTTGTTGAACCACACTAATGAATTCACCTTTCAGCCATTCATGATCAAAAATCACATCAGTAGCCGGCTGGCCTTGAATCAGTGCATTGTAGAAATCAGGATATTGAGTCGCGCTATGATTTCCCCAAATAGCAACATTGCTGACCTCACGAGTTAAAACGCCAGCCTTTTGGGCAAGCTGACTTTTGGCTCGATTTTCATCCAATGCAGTCATAGCAAACCAGCGATCTGCACCGATTCTTGGGGCATTGTTCATGGCGATTAATGCATTGGTATTACAGGGATTACCTACTGTAATGACTCTCACATTTTCACCTGCATTATCGTTGATTGCTTTGCCTTGACCCACAAAGATCTTCCCATTGATCTCCAAGAGGTCTTTACGCTCCATTCCGGCTTTTCTGGGTGCGGCTCCTACCAATAAGACATAATCTGCATCGCCAAAAGCGACATTCGCATCCGAAGTACAGGTTACTTTTTCCATTTGTGGGAAAGCACAATCATCTAATTCCATCTTTACCCCTTCCAGTGCAGGAAGGGCTTGTTCCAGTTCCAGCAGTTGAAGTTGGACTGCAGTATCAGGCCCGAAGATGGCTCCGGAGGCTAGTCGAAACACCATTGCATAGCCAATTTGGCCTGCCGCCCCGGTCACAGCAACTTTTACTCTTTTCATAAGCTAGATCCTTGATCGGCTAAGTGTCTATTGATTAGAAATCAGAAAAAATTTTAACTCATCGCTTTCTGCAGGCCACTGTCTAAAGCGTCCAAAAATTCATCTGTATATACGTAATTTTCCTTGGATGGGTTTGTGCTACCAGTGATTGCAACAGCTAGATCTTTGGTCATCACCCCGCCCTCAATAGTACTTATGCACACCTTTTCGAGAGTTTCTCCAAAGCGAATCAGGTCCTCATTACTATCCAATTCCCCACGGTGCTTGAGGCCAACTGTCCAAGCAAATATGCTTGCGACCGGATTGGTGCTGGTTGGCTTTCCTTTTTGGTGATCCCTGAAGTGTCGGGTAACTGTTCCATGTGCGGCTTCAGCCTCGATTGTCTTACCATCTGGACACACCAAGACCGATGTCATCAATCCCAAAGAACCAAATCCTTGGGCAACCGTGTCAGACTGAACATCCCCATCGTAATTTTTACAGGCCCAGACGATTCCTCCATCCCACTTCAGTACTTGCGCAACCAAATCATCGATGAGTCGGTGCTCATAGGTCAATCCTGCTTTATGAAATTGCTCTTTGAATTCAGCATCAAAAACCTCCTGAAAAGTATCTCTGAACATTCCATCATATTGTTTGAGGATGGTGTTCTTTGTAGAGAGATAGAGCGGGTAGTTTTTCGACAGAGCATAGCTCATACATGACCGAGCAAAGTCTATGATCGATGCCTTGGTGTTGTACATTCCAAGTGCTACCCCTGCCCCTTCAAATTGATAAATTTCATGATTGACAGTCTTTCCTCCATCAGCAGGTTCAAAACTGATCTTTAGTTTTCCTGGGCCGCTCACCTTAAAATCTGTAGCTTTGTATTGATCCGCAAATGCGTGACGACCAACAATGATCGGCTTTTTCCAGGCTTTTACGAGTTTGGGAACATTGCTGCAAATAATAGGCTCCCTGAAAACAGTGCCTCCCAAGTAATTACGCAAAGTTCCATTAGGAGACCTCCACATTTTCTTGAGATTGAATTCTAGCACTCGATCCTCATCCGGAGTGATAGTGGCGCATTTGATTCCCACATTGTGTTCTTGAATTGCCTTCGCTGCATCCAAGGTAATTTGATCGTTAGTTTCGTCCCTTTTCTGGACTGAAAGATCATAATATCGCAGATCAACATCAAGGTAGGGGTGAATCAATTTGTCCTTGATTTTCTGCCAAATGATTCGGGTCATCTCATCGCCGTCCAGTTCTACGACTGGATTGGCTACTTGAATCTTGGCCACGATTTACTCCTATAAGAGGGTTTGTGAAATAACAATGCGGAGTGTGAAAAAAAACTTCAATTAGTAATAATATTTAAACTTGCAGACACTACAACAACCTAGATAATTTTCAATTGTTATCTAAAATTCTATTCACTTATCTGCTTGTCAGAATTGTCTAATTACAAAATACAGTAGGTTCCATTCTTAGTAAATTCAATCTACTAGATACCTTGACAAAGGTATTTGATCACCTAATGATGGATAAAAAAAATTTTAATGATTTTGATTCTTCCGAAAAATGACTCTGTCACAAAAATTACTTCTTCAGCAGACCCAAACTCTTAAATCTGGGCAATTTTATAATTTTGTTATTGAGCACAAAAATCATCGGATCAACGAACCAGATCAATTTCTAGAAAACTCTCGAATTAGCTTTTTCGCATTCTTAGACAATGAGAATAATCTACACCATTTCAATAGGTTAGCAGCCAAACAAATAGCAAAAACTAAACTCAACGAAATTTTACAAATTCCATCTATTAAACAAATCCAGATCTTTGAAGTGACTAGTGCAAGTGAAAAGGAGATGAATTCAACCAAGGTGGATGAGCTAGATCCGATTGATCAGGAGCAGTTTCGACTTCTGAAGAAATTATCTAGGGCTTTTACCGCTGTGGAGAGAAGCGCTTCGAAAGGAAAAGAAGTGGAGTTGGAAAAATATCTAACTGAAAATATGAGCGACTACATCGATTCACAAGAATTACCTGTCTGACTGCTCTTGACCTTCAACAGTTCTGGGTTCTAGGACTACTCCATAATTAACCTGATATTTCTTCCCCTGATTAGTAACATTTTGCCGAAGAGCAGCTTCGACAATTTGCCGCAATTCTTGCAACTCTCTCTCTCTACGTTGGTTCCTTTCTGCAATCAGATCAGGTCTAGCTGCAGCTTGCTGTTCAAGAATATCCCTGCGCTCTGCAGATCGAGTCTTAGCAGTTTCCAATGATCCTGTATGACTCTGCATAAAGCAGTTGTATCTTGCCTGTTGAGACAAGTAACAATCTCTGCGGTACTTTTGGGCGGAGGCCCCGAAGGGTAGCATGAGGGTGAGAGAAAAAATGGTCCACCTAAAAATTTTCAAAGGTTTTTGTCTTTTCATTCTGACGTTTAATTTTGCTCAGGCTCAGGAAAATAATGTCCAAAGTGTGCCACCGGATTTGCAAATTCAAAACCTGATTCGGCAAGAATCGGCTGATGCTGTTGACAGAATTTATGCTGCCGATCCAGAAGAAGTGAGGAACACAGCAAATCAAATTCAAGATGTCGCGAGCTCTCAGCCACAACCATTTCCCTATGTACCTTTTCGGCTGAGGGAAGCAGCTCAAGATTCTTGGAATGCTGAACTGAAAGCGATGCATGATGCTTACGAAGCACACATCAAGGAACGTTTTGATCGCTTTACTGCCATTCGCAATAGGAAGATGCCACTGAAAGGTCGTCGAATGGATTACACTGGGTACAACAGCCATTTCCAACCGATTGAGCGTCGTTAATAAAAAACTTGATGCAAAGAATATGGCAGGACCAAGGGTAGCAATGGCAATGAGCGGAGGAGTAGACTCCTCCGTTGCCGCAGCCTTGCTAAAAGAAAAGGGCTATCAGGTGATTGGACTTCACCTAAAACTGTATCAGGGCCCTGAAGCAAAAAAAAGAATTAAAAGTTGCTGCTCGCTTGATGAGGCTCTGGATGCTAGGCTTACTTGTGAACGATTAAAAATTCCATTTTATGTTTTGGATTTTCAGGAGGATTTCCAGTCAAACGTAATTGACTATTTTGTTAATGAATACGCTTTAGGTAGAACTCCAAATCCATGCGTAATGTGCAATCGCACGGTAAAGAGTGAACTACTACTGAAAAAAGCGGACGAGCTAGATTGTGATTTCTTGGCAACGGGCCACTACGCGAAAATTCTGAAAGATGACACTGGAAAAATTGAGCTCCACAGACCAAGAGATCGCAAAAAAGACCAGACTTATTTTCTTCATGGTATTCCTTATCACCAACTCCAACGCTTGATCTTTCCGCTACAAGACCATATCAAATCTGAAGTCCGACTAGTCGCCGAAAAACTCAAACTTGATTCTGCATCCAAGCCAGATAGTCAGGAAATTTGCTTTATAGATGAAGACTATCGACAATTTCTGAAAGCACAGAATCGCATCACTGAAAACCCAGGTAACTTTATAAATTTAGACGGCAAAGTACTGGGCAAACACAGGGGAGTTCCATTCTACACTATTGGACAACGCAGAGGTTTGGGGATTAGCGACAGGACCCCATGGTATGTGGTAGCCATAAATGTTGATGAGAATCAGGTGGTTCTTGGTAAAAGAGAGAATCTCTTGTTCAATGAGGTGAAAGTAAAAGATATCAACTGGCTCATTGAACAACCGAATGACCCCAGAGAGATCATGGTCCAGTTGAGATATTCTCATCGAGGATGTGAGGCGATATTGACACCTCTGGCAACAGATCAAGCGATATTGCATCTGCCCCATTCTGAGCGTGCTGTCACCGCAGGACAAGCTGCGGTGTTTTATGAGGGGGATCGAGTCCTTGGTGGTGGTTGGATCGGGAGTTGCTCCAATGAAGAAATCTCGATGAACATCCCTGCATGAACATCATTTTGATTGGTTTCATGGGGGCAGGTAAAACAAGTGTTGGAAGAAAATTAGCAAATCGCCTCGGTTATTTCTTCCTGGATACTGATCAGCAAATTGAGAAACAGCAAAGTTGCACAATCGAGGAAATATTTCGGTATGCGGGAGAATCAATGTTTCGGGATTTGGAAACCAAACTTTTGGAAAATCTCCAGAATGTGCACAATACGATTCTTTCAACAGGTGGGGGGATGTTTCTCCGATCAGAGAATCAAGAAATACTGAAAGGCATTGGTAAAACCGTTTATCTTCAGGTGGATCGAGAGACTCTAAAACAGCGGTTACAATGTGACCAACATAGACCCCTGCTTCAGCAGCCCAATTGGCAAGAAAACGTTAACCAAATGCTACAGCAGAGAGAACCCGTTTATCTTACAG
Source organism: Deltaproteobacteria bacterium (assembly GCA_002683655.1). Classification (GTDB taxonomy): domain Bacteria; phylum SAR324; class SAR324; order SAR324; family NAC60-12; genus JCVI-SCAAA005. Next base: position 70,956 of record NYTS01000078.1, on the reverse strand, counting down.
CTGATTTGACTATTAAAGTTCAAGACGGACCACTTAACGTGATGGTGAGTCGAATTATTGAAGCCATATGAATGGCTGAATCTCACAGTTTTGAAGATTCCCTTCAGCAACTCAACGAAGCTGTTCGTCGCCTCGAAAGCGGTGATTTGGCTTTGGAAGAAGCGCTGCAAGCTTTTGAGGAAGGTATCCGCCACAGCCGGGACTGCCACCGACTACTCCAAAGGGTGGAAGAACGCATTGAAATGATTTTGAAAAACGAACACGGCGAGTACGAGGTAGTTCCGATGAAGGACACCGAATAGCACGCCCTGACGCTCAGTTTCGGACTGCACTTGCAGTCTTGGTCCTGCTTCCAAAAGCAGAACCTAATGACGCCAGAAAACAATAGGCACAATTATTCAGAAGCTCAGATCACGATGAAAATTTGAGGAACTGTCTTTCCTCTGCTTCAACGAATCGAATTTTGAACACCAAATTTGTTGGATCCTGGTTTCCACAGTTTTGAAATCTTCAAGACTTTGTCTGAAGAAATCACAGCAATCAAAGTATTGTTGGACTGCTGAAAATCTGGGCAAAGTTAGTCTTTGAATCCAACTAACTGAAGCCTACTCCAAGTTCTTTCTGTCCGCCAATAGGTTACTGCCAATAGAAGACCCGCCTCTTGGAACCAAGCGTCATCATCTCCAATTTCCTTACTAAGGAGAAGGATGTCAGATTCCAACAAAAACATGTTGATCAATGTTGAAGATGATGAGACACGCATCGCGATTGCCAACAATCAGATGCTGGACAATCTCTACATTGATTACACCCACCGAGCCCAAACCGTAGGGAATATCTACATCGGCAATGTGGTGAAGATCCAATCCTCATTTCAAGCCGCTTTTGTTGACTATGGCGCAGAACGTCATGGTTTCCTTGCAGCTTCTGATTTAAACCAAATGCTTTTCAAGGCACCAAGAGGGATTCGCGGGAGACCTGCCATCAATCAACTGCTTCATTCTGGCCAGAAAATCATGGTTCAGGTGGCAAAGGATGAGATTGCTCACAAGGGTGCTGCTTTGACAACGAATATTTCACTTCCTGGGCGTTTTCTCGTATTCATGCCTAATAGCGACAAGGGAGGAGTATCCAAACGAATCGAGGATAACGAATCAAGAACTCGCCTCAAGCATTTGCTCAAGGGGCTGGGAAGTGAAGACGCCTCGGCAATCATTCGTACAGCAGGAGTGGACCGAAGCTTGAGTGAATTGAAGCAAGATTTTATGACACTTCGGAGAACGTGGAATCAGATCAAGCAAAGCTTTGAAGGTTCCTCAAAACCAACCCTCTTACACCAAGAGGAAGATGCTGTCGTTAGGATGCTGCGGGATTACTTCACGGATGATGTGGATGATGTCATCATCGATGATCCTGAAGCCTTCCAGAGAGCGTTAGAATTCTTCCAGACCAACATGCCAGGTCGTCAAAAGAAGCTTCAACTTTACCTTGGAGAGCGCCCAATATTCTCTGAGCATCGAATTGAAGATCAAATCGAATGGTTGAACCACCCCCAAGTGCCCTTGCCTTCTGGAGGTAGTTTGGTGATTCAGCCAACAGAGGCTCTTGTTTCGATTGATGTCAATTCTGGTAAATCTAACCAGGAAAAAAATATTGAGGAGACTGCACTCCGGACCAACATTGAGGCCGCTGAAGAAGTAGCGCGGCAACTTCGACTTCGGAATCTTGGGGGTCTGATTGTTATTGATTTCATTGATATGAACCATAGCCAGAATCGTCAGGCAGTAGTTCAATGTCTCTCAGAATCCCTGTCCAAAGACAAAGCTAAGTGGACTCTGGGCGAAATTTCCCAATTCGGACTAATGGAGATGAGCCGACAGCGGATTGCATCAAGTCTCTCTCAAAGTGGAAAAGAACTTTGTCCGGCCTGCCATGGCTCTGGGAAAGTCATCTCGAACTCTTCGCTCGCAAATAAGCTGCTGCGACAGATGAGAGATCTGGTTCTTAGTGGCAAAATTCAAGAGGTACGTTTACGACTCCCCCTCGTGTTGGCGGAACAATTACTAAACCAGAAAAGAAAGCATCTCTATCAATTGGAGATGGAATATTCTCTTAGGATCAAGATCACGCCCGATCCCAGCCTTACTCCATGTGAGATTCCAGATATTGAACTTGTTGGGCGTGACGGAGGCCTCGTTCAGGAGGCCGTTGACAGTGACCCCCGTGAGGCTTATCGAAATCGTGATTTCAGAGCAAGAGCACGAAGAGATTTCCGCATCCACAAAGAACCTCATCCTGCTAAAGAGCAAAATGAGGAACTGGAAGATACACTTTTAGAAGAGGTGGCTAATCCTCTTGAATCAGTCGCTGAAAACAATTCAGGCAACGAAGACGAGGAGGATGAAAGCAAACAACAAAAATCTCGCTCAAGAAATCGTGGCAGAGGTAGAGGCCGAGGTCGTGGACGTCCTGATTTCAACGATGAGTCATCAGATGATCAACTAGATCAACAAGATGATAACGTTGCTAAAGATGATGAAAATGTTGCTCCAACAGATGAGTTTGAAGAACCTCCACCCAAACCGAAACGTTCGGCAGGTTGGACAGTCTACAGCAGCGTCCATGAGAAAAATGGCAAGGAGGATGACTCCCCATGGCAACCCCTGCCTATTTCACCTTGGCGAAGAAAACTGAGGACGCTTCCACCTCATACCATCGTTTTCAGCAGCACTCATATTGACGCCCAAGGAAATTTGCTCCATCAACCTGCAGCAAAAGAAATCCTGGGAAACGCACTTTCCGTCGAAGTCCAAGAGTTGGGTTCACAGGACTTGACTTCGACGGAACACTCAATTGTAGACAACAGCGCTCAAGAACCTTTAGAGACAACCAAGCCCTTCGAAGACTTGACGCTTTCCAAAAAGAACGTATCTACTGCCCAAGACCAGTCATCTGCCCAGACAGACTCCGAAGAGACAAAGATTTTGGATCCTTCTTCAGAGCACAAGGCAATCCCTCTCTCCGAAGAAAACTTCATTTCAGACGAGTCGAAACTTTCTGAAGATCCTTCAGCTACAGAGTCTGAGGCAATTACTGAAAAAGTACCTGAAGACTCAGGGGATGAGAAGGGTGAGATTGAAAATCCAACTGAGGAAACTACTAGCGAAGAGGTGCATTCACCTGAAACCCCTTGCAAGGAGGAGGAAAATTTAGAAGATTCGGCAAACTCTGAATCTTCAGAGCTATCAGATCAAACGCTAGAAGTAAATTTGGAGGAGCAACCTGATTCCTTAGCTCCTGTGGTAGAGATGCCAAAATTAGCGAAGCGCGGAACCAGAAAGACGGCCTCCAAGACGACTCGTACTCGGAAGAAGCAACCTGCTATGAGTGATGCAAGTGAAGAAGAACAATCATCTTCCAAACTGGAAGCTGAGGTTTCCGAAATCAATTCATCCATGAATAGAAATGCTAATGTTTCTGACGATCAAGTTGGATTACAACCTGACGAAAAGACTGTAGCATCTAATGTTAGCTAATCATGTTTTCCTGGTATCATAATCTCCCGTCGATCCAGGAAATTGAACTGACCCTATCACAGGCTGGTCTTACAAACGTAAAATTGCAGCGTAGGCAAATCGAAGCTTGGCTAGATGACTTACGACTAAACTACAATCAATGTTCCTCCGAGAGTGGTCTCCCTGAGTGGATGTGCTCTCGGACAGGAATTCTGTCCCAAGCAAAAAAGAGATTCACTCAAAGAAAGCCTACCCAACTTTCCCCAGTCATTAACGCCACCGGCGTTGTGCTCCATACCAATTTGGGCAGAGCCCCACTTGGTGAAGAACATCTAGCTCAGGCCATCCTATCATTATCCCAATATTCTGACCTTGAATTGGATTTGGCATCCGGTGAAAGAGGCCAACGAATGGACCGTATTGAAAGCCTGCTGTGTAATCTCAGCAGGGCCGAATCAGCAATTGTTGTTAATAACAATGCAGCAGCAGTTTTTCTGATGATGAAAGCCCTCTGTGAAGGGGGAGAGGTTTTGGTTTCAAGAGGTGAGCTGGTTGAAATTGGTGGATCCTTTAGGATTCCAGACATCTTTAGGGAAGCTGGTGCAAAGCTAATTGAAGTTGGCACAACAAATAGAACTCGCCTCAGCGATTATCAAAATAGCCTCAGTGAAAGAACCATAGCTGTCCTTAAGGTGCACCCATCTAACTACTACATCCAGGGATTCACTGAAGAAGTTTCTTTAAACGAATTGGTTAAATGGTCGAAAACAGTTGAGATTCCAACTCTGTATGATTGGGGCAGTGGAACTTTTTATCGATTTCAACAACCAGAACTTCAGCATGTTCCTACAGTGCAACAGGAGATCGCAACTGAAGTTGACATGATGTGTTTCAGCGGAGACAAGCTTCTAGGAGGCCCCCAAGCAGGCATTGTTCTTGGGAGAAAAATTCTTTTGGAGAAAATAAGGAATCATCCACTCTATCGTACGGTCCGTCTTGATAAGGCTTCTCTCTGTTTGCTGGAACAGATCCTGACTGCTTACGGGAACATGAGTAGTGTTGTTCAAAAAATTCCCACTCTTGAATTTCTGGAAAGAACCAAAGAAGAGATTCTTGGATATGTAATTGATCTGCATAGCAAAATTTCTATCGGCCCTGAGTGGAAATTGACCGTTCATGAAAATGAATCTATGGCTGGAGGAGGAGGAATACCTGAAGTAAAATTACCTTCTGCAGCTCTTTGCTTGCACCATAAAAAAATTTCAGCTTCAGAAATTCACCAAAGGCTTCGCTCTAGAAGCCCTGCCATTGTTGGGGTGATCCGGAAAGATAATGTCCTATTAGATCTGCGCACAGTGATGAAATCTCAGTTAAATTCTCTACGAGAAAGTCTTCAGTCATTGGTTTCGGTATGAAGATTTTGCTAACAGGTGGCGAGGGAATGTTAGCTAAAGACTTTTTGTCTGTTTTGGATCAATTCCCCGAATTCGAGTGTTATGCCCCCCCTCGTGAAGAATTGGACATTACGAATCAGGGCCAAGTAGAGAGCATTATCAAAAATTATCGATCTGATATCCTGCTGAACTGCGCAGCGTACACAAAGGTCGATAAGGCAGAAACGGAATCGGCTCTCGCATTCCATGTCAATGGAATCAGTGTTGGAAAATTGGCGGAAGTTTGTCATCGATCTGGGGTGAAGATCGTTCATTTGTCAACGGATTTTGTTTTTGATGGAAGCAACAGTACCCCTGTTACTGAATCGAACTATACAGTACCCCTTAGTGTATATGGGAAGAGCAAAAGAGACGGGGAAGCGAGAATTGAAGCGAGTGATGCTGATTGGCTAATAGTCAGGACATCTTGGCTATTTGCTGCACACGGCAATAATTTTGTTCGAACAATGGTTCGAATGGGAAGTGAACGAGATCAAATCAGAGTCGTTTCAGACCAATTCGGCTCGCCTACTTGGACTAGAGATTTGGCTTTGGCCCTTTGCAAACTCATCAGAGGGAATGTGCAAAATTATATTCACTTCGGAGGTTTGAACTCATGTAGTTGGTTCGAGTTAGCAAATTATACGCTCAAACAAGCTTATCAAATAGGCCTAGTCCCGACTCTGCCTAAGATCACTCCGATTCAAACACGTCAATATCCTTTGCCTGCTCCGCGGCCCGCTTATTCAGTACTTTCAAATCAACGTTACCAAGAATTAACAGGTTCTCAGCCTATGATGTGGGAAGAAGCTGTCGACTCCGTTCTCAAAAGACTCCACGAGCAATCCCAAGATGAGTGATATTAAGGATTGGCAGTCAGATACATTGATCAATATCCAGCGTTTTTTGGATAAATACTCCTCAAAGCGTACAACTCATCTCCCCTTAGTTGATGTGATGCGCTTTCGAATCAACGCCATCCTCGGTTCTGAACCAGATCAACTTCGATGGTCTGAAGCTGATGCTGAGGAATTGCTGAGATTGATCAAAGCTTATAAACACGTGTTGGAGATTGAGCAGCAGAACATTGTGCAATTGGAAGCCAGCCTAGAAACCCAACTCGGCAGTGCTAGCCTCAGGGGCGCATGAAATCTTTATTTGAATCCACTCAGGAAGTTCTCCTTTCAAAAGAAATCGAGCAAAAAACGCAAGGAACTCAAAAACTAAAACAAGATTTTGAAGAGGGGAAACTCAATCATGAGGAAGCTTTTCTCACCAATGATTCTGTGGAAGCAGGTTACCCCTCCTTCCTGAATTTTGTTGCTCCTAAGGACTTACCAAAAAGGCGACTCGGGTCCCCTCTCGGTAAGGTTGCACTACTGCACTCCCTCGCTCACATTGAATTCAACGCGATCAACCTAGCATTGGATGCAGTCTATCGCTTCCAACTGATGCCTAGTCGTTATTATGCTGACTGGCTGAAGATAGCAGCTGATGAGGCTAGGCATTTTCATCTTTTGCAGTGTCGTCTAATCCAACTGGACAGTGCCTACGGTGAATTTCCAGTTCATTCTGGTTTGTGGGAAATGGCTGAAAACACCGCTCATGATGTTCTGGTAAGGATGGCGCTAGTTCCGCGTGTAATGGAAGCTCGTGGGCTTGATGTTACCCCCGGAATGATATCCAAGCTGAGAGAGATCCAAGATTCAGAATCTGCCCAGATACTACAACTTATCTGGGAAGAAGAGATACAACACGTCTCAATCGGCAGCCATTGGTTTCAGTATCTTTGTCAGCAAAGAAACATCTGTCCGGAAACAACTTATCTTCGTCTATTGAATCAGTATTTTTCAGGTCGATTACGCGGCCCATTACATCAGGAAGCACGCCTCCAAGCCGGATTCAGTGAATCTGAACTTGCCGCTCTAGAACAATTGGCCACTTCCAATTGAATCCCTAAACATAAAGCAAAACCTTCTGAAACTCTTTCAAATGATCCCTGGAAATCTCCTTTCCAAGGAAACATCCATCCTATTTGTCCTGCTCTGGAGCACAGGCTTCATTGGTGCAAAATTGGGTTGGCTGGCGATTGGGGATGATTGTAGTGGCAATTGGGGTCGCAATGGTTATTCAACGACCCCAGAGTTAATAAAAGCTAGTTAGGTTTAAGCCAGAATCTTTTCCGAAGAGGTCTCCCAGGCAAAATTGGGCATACCATTCCCCCGAGGTAGTTCCATCGGATGATCTGAAAGCAGACAATCATCGGGGTGAAATCTCGATGAGAAATGTACTCTGGACCCTTGAAACGTCGTATGTGATTGCTCACTGCAATGAGACTCAAATATACGCTGAAACGATTCCAAGGGGAAAAATTACTCGTAGAACTGTGGACCAGGAAACCATGAAAAAGAATCATTGAACCCCCTGGTCCCTGAGACTGACGATTCAGCCTTCTCTTCCACCAGCTCTTTCGCCAAGCTGACGGATCAATTGATTATCAATCGTCCATAGAGGGTAGCTTGTTGTGGTCAAATCATGTTCAGCCTTGAGCACTCTACGCTTTTGGCTTCCCGGAAAAAACATTATGGGGCCATTGAACTGGTTGACATCATCCAGAAATATCGCAACGTTCATTGCCCGTGGTTCGGGCATCATGTCGTCATTGATCCAGGTGCCACAGTCTTGATGCCATTGCCAAACATCACCTCCAAATGCCATTTTCCCATTAATTTTGAACTGGTGCATGTAGAGCTTTTCACCAATCACCTGCCCACAGGTTTTACCATTCTTGGGTGGGGCCTAGTCTGGCAAACGGTGCGCTATAAAGGTGCGCCGCAAAGTTAGATCTGGCCACTTGACTACCTTTTCCCTGAAATTATAAGCTTCGTGTCGATCGTACAGTTCAGGAACCGCAGCATTGAGTTTTTTTAACTTCTTAAGGAGTGAACAGTTAAAAAAAGATAGCTGTCCTTGTCAAAGGCTTCTTTTTGTTTGAGTTCCATAATTTGTCCTCTGAGTTCATCAAATCCAAATTCTAGGAGTTTCCCCTCAGGCATTCAACTTACTGCGCGTCTCTGGTTGAATATTCATCGCAGACGCTACCACGCACCTCGTTATAGCAAACAATTTTCTGGGCGCTAAAGTTTTGTGGGGTGTCGCGATAACAGACCTGGGAGAGTTGTTCTTGTTCACCATAGTGAAAATGGAGGGGACCGATCGTACAAGTGCCTAGATTATTTGACGCACAACCAGCGATGCTTAGAAGTAAAAGCAGAATGCTCAGGTATGGGACTGTTTTTTTCAGATTCATAGTGAAGATGCATCAATCGAGTTAGGGAACTACTATTCAATGTAATTTTGATCCCTGCATCTTCCAATGATGCAACGTAAACTGTGTTCTGCTTGACAGGCTTAGCTATTAGCCTTATCAAAGCCCATTAACAAGTCCAGAAAGCTTTGTTCAGACCCTGCACACAATATTTTGTGCAACCATGATTCTGACACTCTGTGACTAGGACCTCTTCTCAGGGAGCTAGGGCATAAAAAGCCAGGAAATATTTTTCATATTTTAGTAGATACGCAATTTCAGCGCCTATGAGTAATCAAGAAGATTTTTGGTTGTATGATTTGGAAGTAGAAACTGTCTTGGAAGGTCGTACTCCGGTCTGCCGACATATTGAAGGAGAAAAATTCAGAGTAGAAGGAGAAAACCTGATCTTTTTAGAGCATCAGAAAATCTCTATGTATGCGCTCGCAGCAATTCTTCCTCTACTGCCAGCTAAACAGAGGGAAACAGCACCTAATGATTGGATGACCACAGACGCTGAAATAGCATGCCCAGATCCATATTGTGGAGGACGATTTCGAATCAAAAGACTCTCTAAGAGACGATTTTTTCATGCTGAAACAACTGGCATACCCGAAGTGAGAACGGAACCCTATTGGACAAAGGGAGAAAATTCATGAATGTTGAAAAAATTAGCCTTCGCGAGAACTATTCAATTTCCAGAATCATCAAAGGTGGTTGGCAACTCGCAGGGGACCATGGGGATGTTCAGCGCAGAAAAGCTATTGGGGATATGGAGATCTTTCTGGAAGCAGGCATCTCAACCTTTGATTGTGCAGATATCTATGTTGGCGTGGAAGAAATGTTGGGGGAATTTATCGCTTCAGTCCGTCAAAAATATGGTTCATCGAAGGCTGAGGAAATTTGTATTCACACCAAGTTGGTTCCTGATTTAACAAAGCTGCAAGATATTCAGCCAAATGAAATCGAAGCAATCGTGGATCGTTCGCTTAAGCGCCTGAGGATTGATCAACTTCATTTGGTCCAATTTTTTTGGTGGGACCTGAAACTTGGTAAGCCTGTCGAAGCTCTACAAGTTCTAAAAAAGCTTCAGGATAAAGGGAAAATCAAGAATTTAGGAGTCACCAACTGGGAGTGGTTTGATATTCAGCCCTTTATCGACTCTGGGATGGACATCATGTCGGCTCAGGTTCAATATTCTGTTCTGGACCATAGACCAAAACTTGAAATGGTACCCTGGGCAAAAGAGAAAAATGTTTCTCTTCTTTGCTATGGAACCCTCGCTGGTGGGTTCATCTCAGAAGCTTGGCTAGGCAAAGAAGACCCTGGTTTCCAGTTCAGCAACCGATCTCTTGTAAAGTATCGTCTAATCATCGACGAATTTGGTTCTTGGGATCAATTTCAGGATCTGCTGCGAACTTTGAAAGAAATTGGCGACTCGCATCAAGTAGCGCTATCTTCGGTGGCTATTCGATATATCTTAGACCAACCTCAGATCGGCGCAGCCATTGTCGGAGCTCGCTACGCAAAATATCTGGATGACACCTTGGAAGTGTTCAGATTGAGCTTAACTTCCAAAGAACATCGACAAATTAAGGCAAAAGTTGATGCTTCCAATGGTCCCTCAGGACCAGTTTATGGGTTGGAGCGAGACAGGACTAGTCGCCACGGCCGAATTATGAAATACAACCTCAATAGCTCACCTAACGATAAAATTCATGCTGAAAAGACTCAGTATGACTGAGGTCATCCTCTCAACAAAAAAACTGACCAAAACTTTTGGAGAATTTCGTGCTCTAGAAAATCTCTCTGTAGAGATTCAGGCTAGAAAAATCACTGGATTGATCGGTCCAAATGGAGCAGGAAAGTCCACTCTTTTTCATACTTTGACAGGAATTCTCCAACCCACTGAAGGACAGGTTTTTCTCAAATCGAAAGAAATTACAAACTTTCGGACCAATCAACTATTCAAAATGGGCTTGGCCTTTACTTTTCAGCTGCCACGTCCATTTAAGAAAATGAGTGTATTGGAGAATGTCATGATTTCTCCGGTCAACCAGATTGGTGAGCGTCTCACAGGCCCTTTTTTCCAGAAAACTGAGATGAAACGCGAGGAGTCCAAAAATCGGGATAAGGCGATGCAGATCCTCGAATTTGTGACCTTAGATCACCTTGCAAACCAAGCTGCAGGGAAGATTTCTGGTGGACAAATGAAACTTTTGGAATTAGCCAGGGTATTGATGGTAAACCCTTCAATGATTCTACTTGATGAACCGGCCGCAGGGGTAAGCCCAACTTTGACTGAATTATTGATCGAGAAAATAACTGATCTCAATTGTCAGGGCACAACCTTTTTGATCATTGAGCACAACATGGAATTCATCATGAAACGCTGTGATCCAGTCATTGCTATGGCAGAAGGGAAAGTTATTTTTGAAGGAACTCCTGTAGAAGCCCAATGTAACCCTCTTTTGCTGGAAGCCTACTTAGGAGCCACGCTAAATGGTTGAAGCAGCTTTAGAGGTCACTGGACTAGTAGCAGGTTATGACCCTGATTTCCCAATTCTTCACGGGATAAATATTCGAATCAAAAAGAATGCTTTAACACTAGTCATCGGGCCAAACGGTGCCGGGAAGTCCACCTTAATCAAAGCAATTGCTGGTGTCGTTCCAAGCTTTTCCGGAAAGATTCAGTTCCAGGACAAATCATTGCGGGGCATTCGTCCGGATCAATTGGGTGAGTTTGGAATCTCCTATGTTCCCCAGACAGAAAACATCTTCCGTAACCTTAGCGTCAAAAGGAATATTGAACTTGTCTTGGGGTTAGCTGGCCATAAACATTCTGGCCAATTCAATGAATTGATGGATTTGTTTCCTGCTCTTTCAGAAAAATTGACAGCAAAAGCAAGTACACTCTCTGGAGGACAACGACAAATGCTTGCTTTGGCAATGGCCTTGGCAAAAAAACCCAGCATTCTTTTGATGGATGAACCATCTGCTGGCCTTTCACCGAAGGTAGCAGAAGAGGTCCTTACTTTCACAAAGAGCCTCACCAAACAACAAGTGACGATTTTATTAGTAGAACAAAACGTTAAGCAGGCCCTTGCAGTAGCTGACCATTGTTACATCCTAGCTGAGGGCAGAAATCAACTCGACGATACTGCAAAAAGACTGATTGGGAATCCATTCATCAGTGAAATTTTTATGGGTAGCAAGAGAGTAACAAGCTGATGATCCAGCATCTCCTTGATGGGATCTTGGTCGGTTCAATTCTCTCTCTCGGAGCTATTGGATTAACCTTGGTGATGCACACTCTGCGATTCGCCAATTTTTCCCACGCGGAACTGCTCTCTGTAGGTGCTTACGCCGCATTGGTTTTTGATGGACTATTCGGGGCGTTCTACTCCCAACTCCGCAGTACTATTGAACCTCTTAGTCTTACCTGGAGTTTAATTCTCGCAATTCTATTTGCGATGATCGTGACCGGCCTCTCTGCAATCTTGATTGACAAGCTAGTCTTCCGAAGAATCCGTGAAAAAGGAGATGAACTATCAATGGTCTTTGCCTCCTTTGGGGTCGCGATGGTAGTCAGAAACCTGATCTCTCTCCTCTTTGGCTTGAAATCACAACTCTTCTCAAACGATATCGCCTTTGCAATCGTGATCAGCCGAGATCCAATGATCCTGGTCAAGCCTGATCAGGTCTTCGTGTTAATTGCATCTCTTTTGGTAATGTTACTTTTTCATCTAGTTTTGTCTCGAACAACCTTTGGATATGCGTTGCAGGCAGTTGCAGAGAATCCCGTTCTCGCCCAGATCACAGGTGTAAATCTATCTAGAATGTTTAGGATGATCTGGCTAATTGGAGGCTCTTTGGCAGCACTTTCAGGAATATTTTATGGATTGAACAACCAGATTAATCCTGTCATCGGTCGGGACCTTGTTTTGCCAATCTTTGCTGCCACAATTGCCGGGGGCATTGGTTCAGTTTACGGTGCTGTTCTGGGAGGGTTTTTGGTAGGAATCGCATCCAATCTAGCGCTGATGATTCTTCCCTCGGGCTACAGCCCCGCGGTTCCATTTCTGATCATCTTGGGAGTACTCATTCTTCGACCGAATGGAATTCTTGGTGAGGCCAGAGCATGATCGGACTGATTTCTTATCTTGTCTTCTTTGCAACAGTCTCTTCTATTCTCGCCATTGCAGTTCTAGGCCTAAACCTTCAATGGGGCAACACAGGACTTTTCAATGGTGGAGTTGCGGCTTTTTTTGGGGCAGGTGCCTATGGTTTAATTCTTTTGGGTGGAACAGTGCAGGCAGATCATATTGGAGGATTTGAACTTTTTTATCCGGTTGCTCTAGTTGGTGGAATTCTGCTTTCGGGATTGATCGCATTGGTTGTGGGGATGCTTACCATTCGACTGCGTAGGGACTACCTTGCGATAGCAACCTTTGGGGTAGCTGTTGCGTTTGAAAATCTCATGCGCAATGCAGAGTGGTTATCAGGAGGTGCCCAGGGAATGAGAGGCTTTGAACGGCCTTTTGAAGATTCCATCGCAGACCCATTCGTGTTCAATATTATTTTTTTTTGCTTTTCCGTATTATTACTTCTGGGTGTCTATCTATTTTTAGAGAAGTTGATCCGCTCCCCCTTTGGAAGGTTGTTAAGAGCAATTCGAGAAGATGAAGTTGCTGCAAAATCCCTTGGTAAAGCCCCAAATCGAGTTCGTTTAACAGCGTTTGTCGTAGGTTCCATGATCATGGGACTAGCAGGTGGGCTCTACGCGACTTTCTACGCATTTGTCAGTCCACAAGATGTCTTGCCGACATTGACTTTCCAAATTTGGGCAATGCTGATAGTGGGTGGCTCTGGGAATAACCAAGGGGGAATCCTTGGGGCATTTCTCATCTGGGCTGCATGGACAGCAAGTGGCTGGATGCTCTCAAAATTTGCTCCAATTGAAGCGCAACTCTACACAGGAACCCTGCAATACATTATGATCGGCATGATTATTGTGGGAATGCTTCTCTGGCGACCGCAAGGGCTATTGCCGGAAAAGCTTATCGTGTCGCAATAGGGTGATGACGCACATTCCTATTGTCCCAATGACTCATCTGCGTCTACTTGTAAATGGGAGAACTAATGTTTGTTCGATTTTTCAAATCTTTTCGTTGCTTGCGACAAGCGTTACTGCTGGGGATGGTTGGATTTTCCAGCACCTTGTATGCCCAGAATTGCACAACAAAGATTGGCGCAGTCTTACCAACATCTGTTGACTGGGGTCGTCCTATCGCAGCAACTGCTCAGTTTGCCGTCGATTTGGCCAATGAAGCAGGAGGAGTTGCAGGCTGCCAGGTGGAGATGGTTCTGAGAGATACTCAGGTGGATCCAAAGGTCGGCGTTGATGCCGCAAAAGCTTTGGTCGATTTAGAAAAAGTTCCTGTTCTACTAGGTGCAGTTTCCAGTGGGGTAACGATTCCAATTCTCACCTCAGTCGCAGTACCAGCTGGAGTGATGGAAGTTTCCTGCTGTTCCTCCTCCACAAAGATCACAGCACTTGCTGAGGAAGGCAAAACCAAGGGATTGTGGTTCCGTACCTTTGCCACTTCTGGAGTACAAGCAGCAGTGGGAACAATGCTAGCACGTGATCAGGGATATAAATCAGTCGTCGTCCTTTACAAAAACGATGATTGGGGTCAGGACATCTCAAAGTTGACTGTCAGATCCATGAAATCTTTGGGAATCAACGTGACCAATTCAATTGCAATCAATGATGGTCAAGCTTCCTACCGTGCGGAGGTGACAGAAGCACTCAAAGGAAATCCTGAAGGCATCTACATGGCACTGTATCCCAAAGAGGGGATTTCTGTTGTACGCGAATGGCTTTCACTTGGTGGATCTCAAAAAATGATCATGGCCAACTCAATGAAATCAGATGAACTCAAAGATAGTGTTGGTTTGAAATATTTGAAGAACGCCCTGGGTACCGACACAGCCTCACCAAGAGTTGAATCTGCCTCCAAATTTGTAGAAATGTACAAGGCTCGATTCAATTCTGAACCAAATGGACCAGGCTTGGCCAACAGCTTTGACGCCACGATGATTGCTCTGCTCGCAATGGAAGCCGCAGGGCCCAACGCTTCTGGGACTCAAATTGCAGCGCAAGTTGGCAAAGTCACTGATCCCAAAGGGACCCCTATCACCGCTGATACGGCTGGATTTAAAAAGGCCAAGGAAATATTGAATAGTGGGGGATCTGTGATGTATCAGGGTGCTACCGGAAACGTGCGTTTCGACGCTAATGGTGATGTCTCTGCTCCCGCTGTTGCATGGAGTTTTACGGAATCAGGCACCAAGGAGGAACGCTACATTACCCTCGATGAAGTAGATGCTTTCATGGCCACCATGCAATAATTTGTTGATGAAGCTCTAAACCATTCAATCTAATTGAGGCTGTTGTTATTTCTAATCAATGCATCAGCCTCAATCTCCACTAAGTAATCTCCTACCAAGCCACCCACCTGAAGAAGAGTATTTGCTGGTTTGATTTGACCAAAAACACGACCATGAGCCTTTGAAACAGCCAGGGTATCCTCTACGTTCACAAGATAGATCCTTGTTCGAACTATGTCTTTAATCGACGCGCCCAAGGCTTCCAAGGCGGCTGCTATTTTGTCGAGGATAAAAGTGGTTTGTGCCGCGGCATCTCCTTTGGCAACGATGCGGCTATGACCAGCAGTTGCTGTAGTTCCTGAGACTACAATCAAATCACCAATACGCTGGGCACGGCAATATCCTGCAACATCCTCCCACTCACTACCAGAGAGAACCTTTATAGCATCGTCCCTGCTCTCACTCGGATTGCATACGAATATTTTTTCAACCTGTTCCAGATGCTGAGAGAGATCTCCCGTTGCTGTCAAAAAGGGGGAGGTTCTGTATTCGTCACCGCAATCTCCAGGTACTGGAGTCGTTTCCTCAAAATTTTTTTCAAGGGATTGAAAATCCTCATCATCAAGTTCAAATTCGAAAAGTTCCATATTGTTGTGGCGATAGTGACTCTCCCCGAGGCGAGCTCCAATGATTACAGCCGCGACATGGTCTTGAGAGAGACCCCATTTTGTCGCCACATTGGCTACTGAAACTCGATGTTTCTGAGCAATCTTTTCAACTGCAGAAAGGATGGATTGAAAAGCATTCCAGCCTCCAGAAGATTCGATAAAGCGCCGATATTTCATCCGGCTCCAATCTGAAATCTTCTCTGGGTCGCCTTGACCCAACCATCTTTTGGATAGGAACCCCCCACAGAGTGTTCCGTAGGCTAGAATTTTCACAGCATGGTGTACACACACTTCTTTGAGTGATCCTCCTGCCCTTCTATCCAACAATGAAAAACTAACTTGATTGCTCCGGATGGGAATACCATCAGCTAGCGCAAGGTGTAGATGTGTAGCATCGAAATTGGTTACTCCTAACTCTTTGATGAGCCCCCTTTCATGTAATTCTGCGAGTTCGTGTAAAGCATCGAGCCAAGCAGGGTGCTGGAAAGTCCACCAGTGAAATTGTAGTAAGTCCAACTGTTGAACTCCAAGACGATCAAGACGTTCTTGGACTCCTATCCTGACAACTTCCTTTGTCATTTGCCCGGGCACAGGACACCACTTTGTACAGGCGATTGGCTTATGTTGTTCATTTTGATAACGAGCCAAAAGTCTACCCGCAAGCAATTCTGCACTTCCATAATGGTCAGCCATGTCAAAAGTGCCAAAGCCATCATGGTAGTATTGCTCCAGTTCATTCGCCCCGTCTTCTGGATCAAATAAATGCCCCTCTTTCTCTATGTCAGCAACCTGCCAGAGCCCCGTGATCAACTGATGGATGGATAATCCTCCAATTGAAGTCAGTGGAATTTTTTTCATTTATACTTTTAGTAAAATTGATGCGTTGAGAAATCTTAATTATAGAGTTGCATGAGCAATCATTGGATCGTAAATCCTGATTGATCTTCAATAATTTTAATGACTTCCAAGTGATCAGCGTCAGGATTCAATTGCATGATTGCACCCTGCATAGTCTTCAAGATTTCGCGTAAGGTAGATACTTCGAGGTTATGGTCATTTATCATCTCCTCAAAGGTACCAACATCTTTACAATGCAAACCAAAAGAAAAACCATAGTCAAAAGTCCTTGATAGTACATGGTCAGGAAATCTCTGTTGTGAGACCCAGGAACGTCCGGAAGATGTGTTGATTGCTGACAGGGCTTTCTCTAGAGGGACATCAAAGGATTTCAGAGTAATCATTGCCTCAGCTACACTGAGAATGTTTGCCGCTAGCAGGGTATTATTGACTGCTTTCACAGCATGACCAGACCCTACTGGCCCGAGATAAACAAGGTCCTTTGCAAAAGATTGAATCACTGCTTTCACGGCATGAAATGCTTCCTCTTTTCCTCCAATCATCGCCGTCAGAGAACCCGAACTTGCGCCTGCTGGTCCGCCAGAGACGGCACAATCCAGATAGTCAACTTGATATCCATGAAGCTGAGCCGCAATCTGCTGAGAAAGCTTGGGACTCCCAGACGTAGTGTCAATCCAGTACCGTATACTTTCTAAATTCTTTGGATTTTGGATGGCTAAGTCAACGACGCTCTGCACATCCTGGGAGTTCGGCAAACAAGTCAGGATGACATTCGCTTCTGAAAAGCACGCTGGCAGATCAACCCCAAGAAGATTGGGATGCTTTTTTTGAATCTCATCTCTGACTTGAAGATTGAGATCGTAAATCATTAACTGCTTGCTCGCTTCAGCAATCCTAATGCTGAGCGCACTCCCTAGATTTCCTAAACCAACAAATAAAATATCGCCGAGGTTCATTTTTATCACCTAAGAATTTAGATTAGTATTTGATTACCTTGCATTTTTTCTCAACAGAAATAAAAAAATGGGAAATTGAGATATTCTAAGAGAAATACACGAATCAAATTTATTAAATATTTTCTTTCATTCTAAAATTCTATTACTTTTATATCACTATGACTGATATCAAAAAAATTGGCATTATTGGTGGTTCAGGTGCACTTGGATCTGCGTTAGCTCATAGATTAATTAAAGAAAGCTTTGAAGTGACGATTGGATCCAGATCTCCAGAAAAAACGATCTCCAAAATTGGTTACTCAGACGAGGATTTGGGTGTTCAAAATCTAAAGGTTCAAGGAATTGCTCAAACTGCCAATGAAAGTGAATTGATTTTCCTTACAGTACCTTTTGCAGCTCATCAAAAAACTGTTCATGTAATCAAGCCTCATGTTTACGGGAAAATTGTCGTTGATACTACTGTTCCGCTCGTTCCGCCTAAAGTTGCAAGGGTACAGTTACCTGACTCAGGATGTGTTGCTCGAATGACCCAAGAGATTTTGGGGAATGATGTTCATGTTGTATCTGCTTTACACAACGTGGCAGCAAAATCACTTGCAAAATCTGAAACACCCGATGGTGAGGTGATGGTCTTTGGTAACAATAAAGAAGCCAGAGAAACTGTGATTCAATTGATTTCGAAAATTTCTTTGAAAGGATGGCATTGTGGATCTATCGATAATGCAGTTGTTGCAGAAAGTTTAACTCCCGTTCTGATTTTTATGAATAAATTTTACAACTTTGCGGGTTCTGGAATTAAAATTGTCGATGAAAGTATGACTCAATAAAACTTATTTATTTAAATATTTTTTTGACAATTTACTTGTTTGATTATGAAAACATATAGTGCCCATCTTGGTATCAGAAAAGAGATTCGTGAATTAACCTTTTCACCTATTCGGGAAATTGTACGTTTTGCTGAAAACCAAAATGAGGTAGTTCCATTTTGGTTTGGTGAGCCTGACGTCAGCACTCCAGATTTCATTTCTAGAGCAGCAAAAGAAGCACTCGATCAAGGAGATACTCTCTATGCACCTAATGCAGGGATTCCAAAGTTAAGGGAAGCCATTGCTGGTTATATGAACGATCTTTATCAAACTAAGATCATCTTTAAGCAGATCACAGTCTCCGTTTCTGCAATGAATGCAATCATGATTGCAGCCCAAGCTTTAGTGCAACAAGATTCTAAAATTGTTGTCCTATTACCAAGTTGGCCAAACATTCCAGCTGTACAAAAAATAATGGGTGCTAGGGTAGCGGGTGTCCCAATGCAGATGAAAGATGGGAAATGGAACCTCGATCTGGACCACCTCTTTGATACCTGCGGAACTGATACATCCGTAATTGTTATCAATTCCCCCAACAATCCCTCTGGTTGGACCATGAGTACAGAGGAGCAAAGAGTTGTCTTAGATTTTGCTCGGAAGAAAGGAATCTGGATCGTCAGTGATGAAGTTTACGCACGTCTTAGCTTCAAGCACAAACATGCGCCATCCTTCTGTGAAATAATCGATCCAGATGACAGGGTTGTAGTGGTGAACAGCTTCTCCAAATCATGGGCAATGACTGGCTGGCGTCTAGGATGGCTGACTGCTCCGGTTGAAGTTAGTGAAGAATTTGAAAAACTCACAGAATACAATGTTGCAGGCCCACCACCCTTCATCCAACAAGCCGGAGTTATTGCTTTGAGAGACGGAGAAGCCTTCATTCAGGAAAGCAACGAGAGATATCTGAAAGCACTTTCATTGTTTTCAGATTGGGTAAGTTCGGAAGATCGGATTGAATTTGACAGACCGGAAGCTACCTTTTATTCATTTTTTAGGGTTAATGATGGTACTGACAGCATGAGCATGTCCAAAGATTTACTGATTAACCATAACGTAGGGCTAGCTCCTGGTTGTGCTTTCGGGCAACAATATGATTCTTACCTTCGGCTTTGTTTTGCCTCTTCATTACCGAAACTTGAGAAAGGATTAGAGGGAATTTCTACTTGGCTTAAGGATCAAATTGTCAAAAAGTGATCCTCAAACAATTAGAATACATTCCCTACCTGGTATTCCTTTGATCAACAAGGGTGATAATCTTTGCCAAAAGATTTTGGATGTAATCGAAGCGAACAAGCTAATCCTAAAAGATGGCAGCATCTTGGTTCTTGCTCAGAAAATAGTCTCTAAAGCTGAAGACCGATTTGTCAATTTGAAGACAATCAAACCAACAGCTCTTGCAATCGAGTATTCCGCAAAAACCGATAAAGATCCTAGATTAGTAGAGTTAATTCTTCAGGAATCAAAAAGCGTCATTCGCCATCGCAAGGGCGTCCTTGTTGTCGAAAACCACCAAGGATTGATTATGGCCAACGCTGGTATAGACCATTCCAATGTAGAGCAAGACCCAGAGAATGACTGGGTCCTTATGCTACCTGAAAATTCGGACAAATCAGCTGCTTCGTTGCACAATGAATTGCTAAGAAAAACAGGTTGTAAAATTGGAGTTATCATTAATGACAGTATTGGAAGAGCATGGCGTAATGGGACAATTGGAACTGCAATTGGGGTGGCGGGTCTCTCCTCAATCGTAGACCTACGAGGTCAAGCAGACCTCTTTGGCAATCAACTTAGAGTCAGTGAAGAAGCCATTGCTGATGAGCTTGCTTCTGCAGCATCACTAATGCAGGGACAAGCAGATGAGGGGTTACCTGTTGTTCTCATCGAGGGATATCACACAAGTTCTCAGCACATTCCAGCTTCAGAACTAATCAGGCCTGAAGAGAAAGATTTGTTTCGATAGTGGAAAACAAAAAGCAGAATAATTCCGCAAAGTTTATCGCAGTTTCTGGAGGAGTGGGCGGGGCTAAGTTAGCCCTTGGCTTAGAAAAAATAATTCAATCCGAAGACCTGATGGTCATCGGCAATGTTGGTGACGACTTCCGACATTTTGGATTACATGTATCTCCAGATATCGACACCTTACTCTATACCTTGTCTGGAAAATCAGATATCGAAAAGGGTTGGGGATTAGCGAATGAGACTTGGGAGTTCATGTCGGCGATGAAGGAACTAGGAGGTGACACATGGTTTCAGCTTGGTGACCAAGATTTAGCTACACATGTAGAACGAACACGGCGCCTTCAAGATGGTCAAAGTCTCTCTGAAATCACTGACTATTTCAGAAGAACTTTTGGCATTGGAGCGAAAATTATTCCCGCAACAGATGACCATTTACGAACAATTGTAGAAACAGATATTGGTGTCTTAAATTTCCAGGAGTACTTTGTTCGGGAACGCTGCAAGCCACGAATTCAAAATCTGCACTTCCAGGGCTCTGAATCAGCTTTCCCACTAAAAGAATTGACCAAAGCGCTGAAGAATAAAGATTTGCTGAGCATTATTTTCTGCCCCTCAAATCCATTGCTCAGCATCGATCCGATTCTCTCAATCCAAGGGCTAAAAAAAGAATTCGCTGACTCTGGAGCAAAAATCGTAGCAGTCACACCTATTGTTGGTGGAGCTGCGATCAAGGGACCTGCAGCAAAGAATTTGAGAGAACTTGGCTATCCAGTTTCTGCGACTACAGTTGCAAAGCACTACCAAGGGTTGATTCATGGATTTGTGCTAGACCAGAGGGATCATCAAGAAGCTAAACAACTTGAAAAACTTGGAATCGCAGTTTTAGTTGCGGACACGATAATGAATGATATAGAAGCAAAGATTCAGTTGGCTGAGAAAACACTCAAGTTTGCCAAATCTATTTGAAATACCCTTTTTAATTATTGAGCTAGTGTGGGCAGTTATTCCATTCAAACAAATTCAACAAGCAAAACAGCGCCTGGCACCGATTCTTTCATCTGAGGAGCGAAAGTTTCTTTCTTTGAATATGTTGGAGGATGTTCTCGAAGCTGCGACTGCCAGTGAAGTCTTTGATGGAGTTTTGGTGGCAACAAACTGTGAGGAAGCGGCCCCAATCATTAGGAGAAAAGGCGTCCTTCATCTACAGACTTCAGAAGAGTTGGGGCTGAATCATGCTGCAGGAGAGGCATCAAATTGGTTACTCAACAAACACATTGGGGCAATGTGTCTGTTCCCTGCCGACATCCCATTGGCAAAAGCTTCAGAGTTTCGGTATATAGTATGTGGCCACAGCGTTCATTTAGGGATGACTATCGTCCCATCACTTGACAAGGGAGGAACCAACTGCTTAGTTCTTTCACCACCTAATCTTTTGCCATTCTGTTTCGGTGCAGATAGTTACGCAAAGCATCTTAAGCAGGGATTAAAGTTAAATCTTTCCTGCCGAACAAAATTCTCAGATGGGATCGGTCTTGATATCGACACCCCCAATGATCTGAGAGCAATCTCGATGAGACCCAAGCAAACTCTCACTCAAAATTACTTAGAAAAAATCGAGATCCACTCTCGGCTCAATCAACTTTTCTGATGAGCCTCTTCCCAGTTCGGTCCTCCTGTAGAATTCACCCAATAGCTCTTTGCCCAGCCTACCCCTTGCCAACTTCTTAATTTTGTAGGTCTGAGTCTAAAAAGCCACCTTGGCTGATTTAGTGTAGGCACAAGGTAGGTCGGACCATCGGGTCCCAAATACCTGACTGCCATCTTGTCTGCGATCCCAACCCATCTGCCTTCCACTACATTCTCTTCGATCAACTCAGCAACACCCTCACAAATAATTTTTTCCATCGTCTGATCGTCATCCACAACCCAACTACAACGAGGATCGTTTTTCAGATATTCCGCCCATTTCGAACGTGCACGGGGAATAACCCAAAAACATCCATTAATACAATCGCAGGATGACCCATTTTCACATACTTCCAGACTCTCCCAGTGATGCCAACAGGGAACAGCAAATGGAGACCCATCAGGCTTGAGACAAGCTAAACGCAGGGTATAGCCCTTGGCAAGAAACACATCTATTTCTTCTCGATTCATCTTTCCTACAGGCTTCTGATGTTCGGCGTTTGAATATTTTTCTTCCATTTTTCACCTTGATTTAAAACTAATTTCACATGAACTTAGTAAGTTAGGTTCAGTTGTCTGACAAAAAATTCTTGTCGCGGCGTTTGCGACGAAAGATAACTTAGATTGACATCGTCAATTCTTGGAGTATAAGTCTTTCCGATTTCTCATTAGTTTTCAACTCAATCGGAGTGTAAAGTGAAAAAAAGATTCCAACTCATGAATAAGATGGCAGCTGGGTTAGCAATTCTTTTTGCTTCCACAGGCTTCCAAGTTTCTGCAGCTGACAGCTTCACAGATGCTGAAATTAGTAATTCACCCTATTTACAAAGTGTACTTAAGCGAAAAGGTGAGAATTATGACGCAACCGAATTTCGTAAGGAAGGCCCCTATCGGATTGCTCTAGCAGCTCAAGGAACCAGTAATTCTTGGTCTGCTTTATTTGACGAACATGCTAACTGGTATGCTGAGCAATTAGGCTCAAGTGTTGTAGGAGAATTGCTTTACGCTGATGCACAAGCATCGGCTGACAAACAGGTTCCTCAAGTTGAAGATTTACTCGCCCAAGAACCTGATGCCCTCATTCTTGTACCCATGGGAGCAGCGGCCTTGTCAGCCCCAGTGGAACGCGCAATGGCTGAGGGTGTCCCTGTGATTTTGTGTGCAAGTTCGGTTGAAACAGATAATTTTGTGACAGAGGTAGGGACTAATCTTTATGCCAGTGGAGCAGGACTCGCAGAGTATCTAGCCAAGCGTCTGAATGGCAAAGGGAAGGTCCTGATGATGACTGGTATCCCTGGCGTTAGTACATCTGATATTATGGAAGCTGGAGGTAAAGCCACTTTCAATAAATATCCAGGGATCGAACTAATTGATGTTCAACCAGGTAACTGGTCTACAGCAGAAGCCAAACGAGTGATGGAGACCTGGCTTGTTAAGCATGGAAGCGGAGTGGATGGAATTTGGTCCGGAGGCGCCCAAATGTCTCAAGGAATTGTTAGCGCCTATCTAGACAAGGGTATGAAAATTCCACCGATGGGTGGTGGTGAGTTCGCAAACGGATTTTTAAGACAGGCTGTAGAAAACAACTTGGAATATGGAGCTTGGCAATATCCTAATGCGATGATCGTCCTCTGTATGGATGCGGCAATCAACACACTACGTGGCAGGCTGGTTCCTCGATTTATTGACTTCGTCGATCATATTCCCGGAACAGGTACCTTCTCAAATGTTGAAGGTCAGGAGTACTTCAATAAGGACTGGAGCGATGATGTGTTTGGACCAGTTCTTTTCCCAGCAGAAAGGTTGTCGAAGCTAGGATACTTGAGAAAATAATTTTTCTCATGGTATTGGGGAGATCAGTCACTGACTCAAGCCGAATTGATCTCCTTTTTCAGTAAAATTTAAGCTGTCGCTCTTTGAAAACTTTCACTTGGCTTATAGAGAGCGACAGCAGCAACAAAGATTAAGCCCTTGACCAACCCGCTCACAAATTGATTTACTCCAAGTACTACAAGGAGATTATCAGTAAATGTGAGGAGAAGCACACCACCGATCACCCCGGTAACAGTCCCCCTTCCCCCAAAAAGACTAGTTCCCCCAATCACAACGGCGATAATCGCATTAAGTTCTAGTTCTTTCCCAATCACTGGGTCCCCCACCCCCATTCTCATTAACCACAGCAAACCTGTAACTGCAGCCAGCAAACTGCAAATCCCATAAACTCCATAACGAATTTTTTTTACTGGGATCCCAGAGAGCTCAGCAACGGTGAGATTTCCACCTACGGCGTATACATGCTTTCCAAACACCGTCATATTCAGCAGAAACGCGACCATTAATGTAACCAAGCCAAAGAAATAGACAATTATGGGAACCTCTAAAAATTTTTGACTGTAGAGAAGTAAAAAGTCCTTGCTTGAACGACCTATTGGCTTGGTTGTGATGGTCAGAGAAATTCCCTGGAGAATGAATAGGGAGGCAAAAGTTACAACAAACGGGGAGAGATTCAGTTCATTGATCAAAAAGGCATGAAGGAGTCCAACACCTAGCCCGAGAGCAAGCGTCAATCCTACTGCCATCATTACATTGTCTGGATTCCCGTCCATCAAAATTGCAGAAACTAGAACGCTTAATTTGACAAGTGAACCAATCGATAGATCAATGCCAGCCGTCAAAATTACTAACATCTCTCCGAGAGCAGCCGTTCCCAAATAAGCTGCTTGCCGAAGAACATTGGTTAAATTACGCAGGGTCAAAAACCGCTCAGAGTAAATTGACCCCACAGTGATCAGCACAAAAACAAGGCTGTAAACTACAAGAATCAAAGAGTGTTTCTGAAGAAAATTACTTTTAGGTGTCATTTCATTCTCATCTTTCAGGCTGCTTTTGATTCGCCCATCGTCGCGTACTCAATAATTTTCTCCTCAGAAGCTTCGGAATGCTCCAATTCAGCAACAATTCTCCCTTCAGACATAACAAGAATTCGGTCACTCAATCCAAGAATTTCGGGAAGTTCAGAGGAAATCATCAAAATTGCGATACCCTCTTCAGTAAGTCGGCGCATCAACTGATAGATCTCAAACTTAGCTCCGACATCAACTCCCCTAGTTGGTTCATCCATGATGATTACTTCTGGCTTGGTATGTAGCCATTTTGCCAATACGACTTTTTGTTGGTTTCCACCGCTCAAGAACTGAACATCGAGATGCTCCGAAGCCATAGAAATTGATAGCTGCTTCTTTGAAGATTCAACTAAGGCGCTTTCCATTTTGCGATTCAACAAAAACCAATTTGAAATCTTTTTCAATATCGGCAGGGTGATGTTGTTTTTGATAGGAAGCTCAGTAAATAATCCCTGTTGCTTGCGATCTTCTGGTACAAGAGAAATTTTTTTTCGGATCGCATCCGCCGGTGAACTGAATTCAACTCGTTCACCCATTAATTTAATTTCACCTGAAAATAGTTTATCAGCTCCGAATAGCGCCCTGGCCAATTCTGTTCTGCCTGATCCAACCATTCCAGCTAACCCCACAATTTCCCCTCTGTGGAGTTTCAGATTTACTTTTTTTAGGATCGTATCCGTCGAAATTCCATTGGCTTCCAATACACATTCTCCAGCTTTATTTGCGGACTGGGGGAATACTTCTTCCAATTTTCTTCCAACCATCGCACTGACAAGTTCAGCTCTAGAGAGACCCTCCATGGATCTTGTAACCACGTGTTGCCCATCTTTGAGAACTGTGACCTCATCAGCTATTCGAAAAACCTCTTCCAATCGGTGGGAAATATAAATAATTGTTACCCCATTATCTTTGAGCGACTGAATAATCCTGAACAATTGTTCTAGTTCGTGTCCTGCCAAAATTGCTGAAGGCTCATCCATCACAATCAAATCTGCATTTCTTGATAGTGCTTTGGAAATCTCGACCATTTGTTGGTAAGCAACGCTCAGCTCTCCTACTTCACGATTCACATTAATCTTTATGCCCATCTGTTCAAGTAGCCTATTCGCCTCCTGCCTCATTCTAGCTGAATCAATGATTCCAACAGTCATCCTAATTTCTCGACCCAAAAAAATGTTTTCTACTACATTCATTTCTGAAACAAGTGCCAACTCCTGATAGATCACACTGATCCCCAAGCTTAGAGCCTCACGAGTTGAGAAACTCTCATAGTTTTTACCTTTGAAACAGATTGTGCCTTTGTCTGGCCGCTGAGCCCCAGAGAGGATTTTGATCAAGGTAGATTTCCCAGCTCCGTTTTCACCTACCAACGCATGGACACTTCCCTTTTTGCAGCTTATTGACACATCAACTAGTGCTTTCACTCCGCTAAATGACTTCGAGATGTTGTTCATCTCTAGAATTAATTGGTCGTCTTTCAAAACTCTGGTTCCGAATTTTGGTTGGTATTGAATCTAAGTGCTTGAGACCGATCTGAGGTTAAGCCTGTTTTTGGGCCAACCCATACAAGCTGACAGCTGCAAGGATTACTAGACCTTTAATGATGAATTGTGTTTGAGCATCTAACCCCAGAAGAACCACCATTGTACTTAGAATTTGTATGATTAAGACCCCAGCTATTGTCCCGAGCAAGCCTCCTTTGCCTCCATAGAAAGCAGTACCCCCCACGACTGCGGCTGCTACAGAATCCAGATCTAGTCCGGTCGCAATGAATCTATCCACATAACCGACATAGCCCGTGAGGATCACTCCAGAAATCACTGCAAGACAACTTGCTAAAATATAGACTGCAATTTTTATCCTATGGACTGATAGGCCTGAAAGCCTGGCAGCATCTGCATTACTTCCAACAGCGTAGATTCGCCGCCCAAAAGGTGTCACCCTCAACAAAACTAAGAAAACTGCGTTTAGTGCAAACCAAACCATCAAAGGGATGGATAAAAATCCCCAAGACTGGTTCACGATTCCAAGCGTTTCAGGGACAAAGCCGCTTGGCACTCCTCTCGTGAATGCTTGCTGTGCTCCTTGCACCAAAAACAGCATTACTAGTGTTGCTACCAGCGGGGGTACTTTTCTCTTAGTGATCAGCAAGCCATTACCCAGTCCAATCAACGCCCCTAAGATCAGGGCAACGAGAATTGAGAGCGGAATTAACTCATCGCGCCCGTTACTCACTTCTGCAACAACCATCGAAGTCATAACGATCACGCCACCAACAGAAAGATCCAACCCTGCGACCAGCATCACCATGGTCTGCCCAATTGCGATAATTCCCAATTGAGCCGACTGCCTGAACAAAACTGCCAGTGTCTCTTCGTCAAAGAGATCTGGTGTTATGAAACTGGCAACGATCAACAAAATCAACAGAGCCATATAGACCCCATAGGCTGCAAATAATTTTTTAAAGGTCAAATGGTTGCTTTCTGTGAAACCTATCATCCGAAATAGTTATCTATACTAAATGATATAAGTAAGTCAGAATAGAATGTTGATTGCAAATGACATCGGATTGTTCTTCTGTGATTAATCAACTATTTTGAGCGTCGAAAATTTATGTGTGAAAGACTTGAGGCTTTCAGAGAGTTTTTAAGTTGGTTTCATTATGAAATCAATTCTTTTTCTAAAAGAAGCGTTTGTAAATTTTTAGATATCTGAATATTTTTTCAAAAAAATACTTGAGTAATCTCTGCACTGCAAAATCTCAAAAAGAGTTAACAGAAACTTATGATACTTTTTAGTACAAAATTTATCTTAAAGTTCTCTATTCTTGATTAGTCAATACAACCTCCTTCTAAATTATGAAAGTTTCAGAAATAGATCAGTTTCGAAATAGAAGACCTGAACCTGAAGAAGCTCTTAATTTGGTCCAACATGACGAGATGGACTCCCTTTTAAGAATAGCTACACAGCTCAGAGATCAGCACCATGGGAAGGTCATTTCCTTCTCCAAAAAAGTATTTATTCCACTGACCAAACTATGTAGAGATGTTTGTCACTACTGTACGTTTTCAAGGGAACCAATAAATAATCAGTCTTGTTTTATGAGACCTGATGAGGTTCTAAAATTAGTTCAGGATGGTGAAAAATCAGGTTGCAAAGAGGCCCTTTTTACGCTGGGTGACAAGCCTGAAATGCGCTACCCGAAATGCAGGAAAGAGCTTCAAGAGCTTGGACACGAATCTACCATCTCTTACCTTACAGAGATTTCAAAAATGGTTTTGGAATCGACTTCATTACTCCCACATGTAAACGCTGGAGTAATGTCGGTATCAGAATTGGCCAAGTTGAAAGAGGTATCAGTTTCACAAGGATTAATGTTAGAGAGCACATCTAATCGTCTATTGAAAAAAGGGGCTGCTCACTATGGTTCCCCAGATAAAATTCCTGAGGTTCGTCTTGGAATGATCAAGCAAGCAGGTGAGCTCAAAATCCCATTTACCTCAGGAATTTTAATAGGTATTGGAGAAGACCGACTAGAGAGAGTTGGGGCTTTGTTAGCCCTCCGGGAATTACAGGAAAAATACGGACACATTCAAGAAATCATCATACAGAATTTTAAGGCTAAGCCTGGAACTCCGATGCAATTTCATCCTGAACCCGAACTCGAAGAAGTTCTATGGACAGTTGCAATTGCCAGGATTTTGTTTGGTCCTGAGATGAATATTCAAACCCCTCCGAACCTGAATGCAGACCATCTCGAAAGAATCTTGGATGCAGGTATCAATGACTGGG
This sequence comes from Deltaproteobacteria bacterium, assembly GCA_002683655.1. Lineage (GTDB taxonomy): Bacteria > SAR324 > SAR324 > SAR324 > NAC60-12 > JCVI-SCAAA005. The sequence continues at coordinate 42,620 of NYTS01000078.1, read as the reverse complement.
GAGGAATATCTCCATTGACTCCGGATCATGTCAATCCTGAAGCACCTTGGCCAAAATTGGAGGACTTATCTGAAATGATGACTGGTTTTGGAAAGTGCCTAACAGAGCGATTAGCCATCTATCCATCCTACGCAGTAAATCACGAACTGTGGGTGGATCCCAAGGTTCTCCCAAGGCTTCTACAGCTTGTTGACCAACAGGGATTTCCCAGAGTAGACAGCTGGTGTGCAGGCCAAACCAACTTGCCCAATATTCATGAAAGATTTTCTTTACAATTTACCAAAGATCAAAACACACCCATTGCCCAAATACTTGAAAAAATAGCAAGTGACTGTGAAGCGGATGAGAGTGAAGTCGTTCAACTATTAAATGTTCGTGGTGAGGATTTTTTTCAGGTTTGTCAGGCTGCAGATGATTTACGCAGAAAGGTCTGTGGAGAAACGATTACCTACGTTGTTAACCGCAATATCAACTACACTAATATTTGCTATTTCCGTTGTGGATTTTGTGCATTTTCTAAGGGGAAAATGTCAGAGAACCTTCGTGGGAAACCATATAATCTAAATCTAACCGAAATCGTACAACGCTCAAAAGAAGCTTGGGATCGTGGGGCTACCGAAGTTTGTCTACAGGGGGGAATTCATCCAAGTTACACCGGCAAGACTTATCTGGATATCTGCGAAGCTATCAAGAACGAATTGCCTGACATTCATATTCATGCATTCTCCCCGCTTGAGGTCAGCCAGGGTGCAAAGACCTTAGATTTAACAGTTTCTGATTTTCTTTATGAACTTAAAAAAACAGGGCTGGGGACCTTACCTGGAACAGCAGCGGAAATTCTAGATGACGAAGTCAGAAAACTCATTTGCCCAGACAAGCTGAAGACAGATGAATGGCTGGGAGTGATGAGGCTTGCTCACGAGGTTGGCTTCAGAACTACTGCAACGATTATGTTTGGGCATGTCGAAGAGCCAAAACATGTCGCCAGGCATCTAATGAAAATTAAACAGTTACAGTGCAGAACGGGTGGATTCACTGAATTCGTACCACTGCCTTTTGTACATATGGAGTCACCGATTTATCTGAAGGGAAAAGCCAGAAAGGGTCCAACATTTCGTGAAGCTGTGCTGATCCATGCTGTTGCTAGACTGGTCCTACATCCTCAAATTCAAAACATTCAAACTTCTTGGGTGAAAATGGGACTAGAAGGATTGAAACATTGTCTCAATGCAGGGGTCAACGATCTTGGAGGAACTCTCATGAACGAGAGCATTACAAGGGCAGCAGGAACAGTGCATGGTCAGGAAATGCTTCCTGAATGGATGGAAAATATCATTCAGGAAGCAGGGAGATTCCCAGAACAAAGAGATACGCTTTACCGAACTTCTGGAACTTCACAAAAACAAAAATCCTATGGACACCAACAACTTGTTAAATTCCACGCTTAAATTTTTAAAAAACTAGAAGTCAACGATTTAACTAGTCCTATGGATCAGAATCATTTATTCAGGAATTAACACAGCTCTGCCAATGACTTTACCCTTTGCTAGATCCTGCAGTGCGCGATTTGCATCTGAAAGCGGATAAGTCAAAACCTCACTTACTAGTTCTCCTCGCTCAGTTAGGTTTGTAATTTCAACCAAGTCAGTGAAAGTCCCAACAAAACTTCCCACAATACTAATTTCCCTGGCCACTAATTCTGCTGTAGAAACCCGTACCTCACCACCCGTACCCACAGCAACATAGCGACCTTGGTTAGCCAGCAACTGCAAAGCTTGATTTGGAATTTTCTTTTCTCCAAAAAAATCAATAATTGCTCGAACACCTGAGTCTGTTTCTTTTTTAAGAAATTCAAGCTCTTCAAGAGATTCAAAACAATTTTCAATACCCGTTTTATTAGCCAAATTACGTGCAGATTTTCGCGGATCTACAGCAAAGATTTTTCCTGGGGTCAAGCGGGAAAGTAACTGAGCACCAAGATGGCCTACCCCTCCAATTCCAATTACCACGACGTTATCCTGAGGACGTATATGACCCATCAATTTTCTCACAGCTCCATATGCAGTCAAACCTGCATCCCCCAAAGGAGCTAACTTATTCAGATTGGCATCTTTTCCAACTTTGATCAGTGAGCGTTGAGGAAATTTGACGAATTCACAAAAACCTCCACTTGTATTAATTCCAGGGGTTATTCTTACAATTGCTTGTGAATCAATCCCATAGCGTTCTACTAAACTATCTCCATTAGACTGAAACGGATAACAGAGCACCTTGTCACCAATCTCAAAACCTTGAACGTTTCCACCAATCGCTTTTACTACCCCCGCATTCTCATGTCCTAAAATATGTGGCAATGAAGCGGTGGGCATTCCCAGATCACGACCTGTGATCATATGTAGGTCAGTGCGGCAAACCCCTGCAGCCCTGATATGAACCAAAACTTCATCTCCAGTCGGTGGATCCGGATCTGAAATCTCTTGATAGACGACAAGTTCAGCTCTTCTAAGTTCTGGATCGTATTGGTGGAGTACAGCAGCTTTCATGGCGGCCTTTTGAGATTTTGTTTAATTTGCTCACGTAGCCATCCAACCACCATCCACGAACAGCTCTACACCCGTGATATAGGTTGCATCTTTTCCAGCTAGAAAATTGATAGTGGATGCTATTTCGGAGGGCTCAGCCCATCTTTTCATAGGAGTGCGAAACAAAATTTCTTGAGACATTTCATCGCCAGCTTTTTCGATAGTTTTTTCCTCCCTTGCCACCTTTACAAATCCTGGACTTACCGCATTGACCCGAATATTTTCTGGAGCATAACGAATTGCCGCATTTCTGGTCACCGCACTTACTACACCCTTGCTAGCGTGGTATGCTGCAGATTTCCCAAAGCCACCTGATGCCCCAAAGATACTCGAAACATTTACAATGGAACCACTTTTATTCGATCTCATTAAGGGGACCACTGCCTTTATGCCTAACCAAATCGATTTTGCATTAGTATCGAGCATTTCCATCCAACCTCTCTCTTCCTCTTCTTCTACATCAGGCAAGGTACCTATCCCAGCATTGTTCACCAAGATATCCAATCTTCCAAATTGGTTTTTTACATCTCCAAGAATGGAGGCCCAGGACTCGGCTTTTGAAACATCATGTGTAAGGAAGATGACATTGGCTTTCTTTAAATGTCTAATTTCTGGCAAAATATCGGTTGCAACTACGTTTATTCCCTCTTCGACAAACCTCTCCACAGTTGCTTCACCAATTCCTCTGGCAGCCCCTGTGACTAGCGCGACTTGTTGATAATTTTTAGACATTTAACTGATATTTATTTTCTTCCCAGATTTTTCTGATTCAATAGCTGCCTCACAGATTTCCTGAACGTGAATGGCATCTTCCAAAGAATCCACCTTCGCATGATTATCTCCAAGTAATTCCTCAATGAAATCCCAAATTTCTTCTCGTAATGCCCCAACCGTTCGCCCATCAATTTGGGGCCAAAACGCTAAATCTGGACAATAGCTCCCAGTGTCATCATTGATTGTCAAGGATGGCTCATAGGTCCTCAAATAACTGGACCCTTTTGTACCAATCACCTCTAAGGAAGCTTCGACAACGCCTTTTCCTGCATTACTTGAATCTTCCCACCCAATAATATTCGCTGGAGCACCGCCGGGCACTAACCATGAAGACTCAAGAATACAAATGGTTCCTGATTCCATCTCAAGCACCATAACCAGAGTTTCCGGTACATTGTAGCCTAATAGATAACCACCCCAGGCACTGACTGATTTGCATCTCTGCTGACTGAACCAAAGAACTAGATCTACATCATGTATCAGAGTCTCGTAAGCAGAGTGAACTCGATATCCATAGGCTTCAAACCATGAACGAGAAACATCTCTTTTTGACCTGATTTTCCCAATTTCTCCTAACTGTCCAGCTTCTATTTGTTGTTTAAGCACTCGGTGTCGAGGTTCATATCTTAGGATGTACCCCACTCTCAACTTTAGTTCTCTCTCCAGAGATATCTTCGCCAATTCCCTGGCCTCAGAGAGTTTAGTTGCCAATGGTTTCTCACAAAAGACATGCGATCCACTGTTTAAAGCTGCCTGAACAATTTCAGCATGGGTGTTTTCAGGAGAAACTACAGTTACGGCATCAACATCAATCTCCTGAAACATACTGAAAGGTTCTGTGTAGATCTTTGCATCTGGGAATTCCCTACTGGCTTGCTGGACAGCAGCCGGATCGATTTCACAAATCGAGTCTACTATCACATTGGGATGGTGCTTCAGGATGTTCGCATGGTGCTTGCCGAAACGACCAAAGCCAATCAATGCGAAAGAAATTCTTTTTGAAGGTGACTGCATTTAGCTTTGCTTGAAAAGCATAATTCTCTTCTCATCTGCACGATTAAATAAATGAAGCGCATCTTTATTGAGATCAAACCGTAATTGATCCCCTGAGCGTATTTTTTCAGCGGCAGGAACCAGAATTGACAAACTATTTTTACCGACCTTGAGATAGACCAGTTTCTCTGCGCCTAACGTTTCAACCACCGTCACCCTGCCAGCAACTCCCCCCTCCGCAACAAGTTGTGCATCATGTGGACGAAAACCCAAGATGGCTTCAGACTCGGAGAGTGAATCCCAGTACTTCGGTAAAACCAGATCAAAGGCATCACTTTTCAAGATTTTTTGGAAATTTTCTTCTACCACCTCAACATCCAGAAAATTCATCGGGGGGCTTCCAATAAATTCTGCAACAAAACGGTTGGATGGTTCATTAAAAACCTTTTCTGGTGGGTCCAATTGAACAACTTCCCCTTTGTTCATCACAGCTAATCGATGCCCCATGGTCATAGCCTCAACCTGGTCATGAGTGACATAGATTACAGTACTATTTAATTCTGTTGTAAGCTCGATCAATTCTTTTCGAGTCTGTAGTCGCAATAAAGCATCGAGATTGGATAACGGTTCATCCATTAAAAAAACTTGGGGATTCCGCACGACTGCTCTCCCTAAGGCAACTCGCTGGCGTTGTCCCCCAGATAACTGCTTTGGTTTTCGTTCAAGCAATTCCTCCAAATCCAGCATTTTAGCAACTCGTTGAACCCTTTTAGCAATTTCTTGGTCAGCTAATCCTCTTGACTTCAATGCAAATCCTAAATTTCTGCTCACATTCATGTGGGAATAGAGAGCATAATTTTGAAAAACCATGGCAACATCCCGATCACCTGGAGGTAGATCATTGACAAGGCGGTTTCCAATATGTATCTCGCCTTGGCTTAGAGATTCTAATCCTACAACCATGCGAAGCGTCGTTGTTTTTCCACAACCAGAGGGCCCTACGAAAACTAGAAATTCCCCATCATCAATCTCTACATTTACATTTCTAACTACTGTTGTTTGACCGAAATTTTTATAAAGATTTTTCAGAGCAACTGAGGCCATAGTTCACCAGTTTACTTGATTGCTCCCGCAGAGATCCCGCGGATAAACCATCGTCCAACAATTAAAAACAACAAAAAGACCGGAATAGCTGAACCTACGGCTCCAGCTGCAGCAAATCCCCAATTGACTCTGTACTGACCAAAAACGATTCCTGTTAAACCAATTGGAAGCGTGTGCAAATCATTACTGAGCAAAAGCGTCATCGCAAACAAATATTCTGTCCAGGAAACAATGAATGCAAACATTGCAATCGCGATAATACCAGGAGCAACCTGTGGAATGATTATCTGAATTAATGTTCGCATTCGACCTATGCCATCTACTGCAGCTGCTTCTTCTAATTCTGGGGGTAAACTTTTGAGAAATGCCTGCAACAACCAAATACCAAAAGGTACAGCAAAAGCGGTATTCATAAGTGCACAGCCCAAGTGGCTGTCAACCAGTTTCAAATCATTGAAGATCCGAAAGATTGGAACTACTAATAGCGCTGTCGGAAAGATGTACACACTCAACAGAAACAGACTTAAAGCATTTCGACCCCAGAAATAGGTTCGATAAACACTATAGGCACCTGCAACAATTAAAGGAATTGATATCAAAACTGTATAAATTGCCACGATGAGACTGTTGATAATCCATTGCCAATATCCAGATTTCGAAAACAAGGAAACATAGTTTTCAATTGTCAATGAATTGGGTATCAAAGACTGATTCCGAACAAGTTCCATGTTTGGACGGAATGAAGCCAACAAAATCCATAAGAAGGGCGCCAGCAGTATAAACAAGATCATGATGATCACGAAGAGTCGTAGAAGCGAAAAAATCGAAAAATTTAACTTCATGATCTATTTTGATAAATCTTGGAAAGTATCACTCGCAATAACGAACTGTTTCCGATTGGCAAAGATGAAAACAAAGGCGAAAATAATAAGGATAAATAAGAAGATGATCGCTCCCGCTGTAGCCTTTGAAATGTTATAGCCATAAAAGGCCATATCATACATTAAGACAGGAACCGTCGTCGTAGCGTCCCCTGGCCCACCCCGTGTCATCATCCAAATAATATCAAACACATTTGAAGCCCAAAGGGTTCCAACCAAACCCAGAACGGTCAAAGTTGGCAAAAGATTAGGGAAGGTAATCGATTTGAATTGTAACCAGGGAGTTGCTCCATCAACTTTGGCTGCTTCGTACTCTTCCTCGGGAACACTTGCTAAGGAAGCAAGGAAAATAATCGTCAAGAATGGTATGTATCTCCAAGAATTTACAAATGTCAGACTCATTCCAGCAATGTCGGGATTAGCCAGAAAAAGCACTGGTTTTTGCACCAAATCCATTCCCTTCATCGTTGTGTTCACAATTCCTGAAGAGGCATCAAACATCCAGCGCCAAAGAATTGCTGTCACCGCTGCAGGTACAGCCCATGGAAGGATGATCCAAGTCCGAACAAAATTTTGCCCCCTGAATGGTTGATTGATCAATAATGCGATTAACAATGCTGCTAAAGTTTGGAAAAAACCATTTGCCAACACCCAGATCGCGCTTTTGCCCAGAGAGGCGATAAATTGTTTGTCCTCAAAAAGTTCAAAATAATTTTTTAGCCCAATAAATTCGTATTCACTTCCAACTACTCTTTGAGAGGTAAAACTGATTTGAATCCCAGATATGATTGGCAAAATCACAACAAGAATGACAAGAACTACAGCAGGTAAAACAAGGAGGAACCCAAGTCTAGCGTCACGGCTGCGAAAATCCTGCTTAGTCATGAGAAAGATTGAGGGAAGTAAAGTTATGGGCTTTGGAAATATTGGAGGGCTTGGCAGGCCATATTTCAGATACGGCCTGCCGTTTGATGGTCACTTAACGTTGAGCATCAACTCTTCGAGGTATCCGACCGCTTCATCTGGAGAGATATCTTCCACCACCATTTTTTCCATAGCTTTAGCTGTGAAATTCTGGCCTTCAAACTGTCCAACCTGAGGGCAGTAATTGTTCTGCATGAATCCGTACATTCCTGTGTAAGGGGCTTCATCCAGCGAAGTTTGGTGCTGGTCTTTGAATTGGCTTAAGACCGGGGCAGAGAACATGACCTCATTGGTTTTAGAATCGTCCGTCACAGGAAGAAACAAGCCCGGCTCAGATGTTCCCAGCCACTCGCCGTAGATTTCAGGACTCAACCAAAAGGACATGAACTTTGCCAGACCTTCTTGTTTTTTGGGATCATCAGTCATGACCATAAATGCATTTGAATAGGCTAGGGAGAATCTCTCTCCACTTCCATCATTTGGGACAGGAATAGGAGCCGCCCCAAGGTCATTTGGGCCTAGACCTGAATCATTGATCCAGGCATTCATGAAAGCATTCTTAAAAGTGATCATGGAAGCCCGACCGGACACAAGCGAGCCTTCCACCTCAGCCCAAGCATAAGAACCAATGTCCGGAGGACTGTAAGAAGCCAGTTCTTTCAAAAAAGAATAAGCGCGCTTGTTTTGAGGGTTATTTACAATAGGTTTGCATGAATTATCAAAAATCTTCTTGCCACCAAATGCTCCCATCCAAGTATAAATTGACTGAGTTCCAGCTAATGTATCACTAGCTGGAAGAGCAAATCCGTATCTATCGTTATCAGGATCAGTCAACTTTTTGGCTGCAGCCAAAACATCTTCGGTAGTTTTGGGAGGATGTGGAATTCCTGCTTCTTCAAAATGCTTTTTGTTATACATCAGTAGTTCTAGCATTCCAAAAGCTGGGATAGCCCAAATCTCGCCGTCAGCACGGTATTGATCCACGTATGCATCAATAAACTTCACCTCTTTCGCTACCTGCTCATAGACGCTTGTCGCTGGCTTTACTCCCTTAGCACCCATCTCTCTTACATAAACGAAAAACCCTGGAATGGCCTGTTGCAAATCAACAGACACCCCTGCCTCAATCTGAGCTGGAACCCTTGTGAAGGCTTCTCCCCAACCTACCACATTCTGTTTCATCCGATATTCAGGATATTTCTCATTGAACTTATCAACAACCACCTGCATTGCTTCTACACGGCTTGGTGGTTGCTCCATGTGCTGCATCGTCAATTGAAGAGGAGCTGCTTGAGCAATTGTTCCCAAAGTAAGCACAGAGGTCGTTACAATTCCAAATTTACGAAAACTCGCAAACCGAAAATCTTTGATTATACTCAGCTTCATGACTGTCCTTCTAGTTGAGGTTTAAATAAACAGCAATCTTTAATAAATGAGCTAAAGCGAGTCAAGTTAAATCAGTTTTTGCCGAACATAAATTTTATCCATAATTATTTGAATATAATCAATAATTTTTTCAAATTTTCTTTAACTTTTGATTTTTTAGACACAGTTCTGGATCAAAAAACGAACAATTCTTCAGCATTTCCTCCGCAAATCTTCGCCCGATTTTCTGGGCTCAAGTCTGGAAGTAAATAGTCTACCAAAGCCAGTTGTTCTTGATACCCAGGCTGCTCTGTGATCCATGGAAAATCTGAGGCCCACAGCATACGGTTGGGACCAAAGATTTTTAGAAGTCTTTGAGCGATTGGTTTCATGTCATTGTGAGGGTAGGGGTCATGCGTAAAGGCATATTGTCCAGAAAAGTGTACGTAAGTATTTGGATTGACTGCCACCAACTCCAAAAGATCAAGGGTTTCAGGGGGTAACTTTACTGAAAAATGAGGCCGATTGTGCTCATCAATCGCCAAATTGTCCAAAGAAACCATAAATCCACAATGATTGAAAACCACAACCAGATCCGGAAGTTCTTTTAAGACTTTATCAAAAAATTTTACTTGCGGTGGTTCGGCATAAAACCAAACCCTCAATTTCCGCTCAGCCATTGCCTTAAATAGCGGAAACATCTCAAAAGTCCTAGGGTCTTCTCCGGGATTCTCTCTTTGATCAACAAACCCCACCCGAATCCCCTGGATCCTGCTCTGAGCAATGCGGGAGTCCAGATTTTCTTCCTGGTCATTTGCAGTCGCATCAAAAATCCCAACAGCCGCGAATTTACCTGGATGTTCCCGTTGAACTTCGGCTACGTAGTGATCCTCAGGTCCAAGCGGAACTAAGATCGCTTTGTCAACTCCTGCCTTTTCCATTTCCTTGATTAAATCGTCAGCAAGCACTTCCCGATCTGCTTCTGCTAATCCAGCATGAATCGGTCTAGGATATTCTTCTGAATATTTTCGAAATACGTGTAAATGTGCATCGATGAAGCTCATGTTTTCCTCCAGAATTAGCGAATTATGATTGATCAAAACAATGGAAGTTTGGCCCTTTTTATCTTGTTGAATCATGAACCTGTCAATGAAAAATTGATTTTTTTTCAGGACTTTTAGAGGGTAAGCACCGAAATCAGAAAAATTCGTAACAGTTATGAAGATTACTCCAAAGGATTTTTGGCAAACATTTCAGGAGATAATGATGGAAGGATTATGGAAAAAGAGTGCAGCTGAAATCGCAGGATTAGTAAAATCACGCCAAGTGTCTGCTGTTGAAGTTGCCCAATCTGCGTTTGATCGTTTGCATTTAGTCAATGGAAAACTAAATGCGGTTGTCATTGAAACACCTGAGGACGCCCTACGCTCTGCTGAGTTGGTAGACCAAGCGATTGATCGTGGAGAAGATCCAGGCAATTTGGCTGGTGTGCCCGTCACAGTTAAAGTCAACATTGATCAAGCTGGATACGCAAACACGAATGGTCTGAAATTGCAGGAGAATCTGATTGCAGACCAGGACAGCCCCGTCGTAACAAACTTTCGCAAAGCAGGAGCGATCATCATTGGTCGCACGAACACCCCAGCATTCTCCCTACGCTGGTTCACTCGGAACCAATTGCATGGCCATACAATTAATCCTCACAACTCCAGGATTACTCCAGGTGGTTCCTCAGGCGGTGCTGCTTCAGCAACAGCGTCAGGTATTGGCGCGATCGGGCACGGCACAGACATCGGGGGTTCAGTCAGATATCCAGCCTATGCCTGTGGACTCCAAGGGCTTCGCCCAACTCAGGGACGCTTTCCTGCCTGGAATCCTTCAGGGAAAGACCGGCATATAGGTGCTCAGTTAATGGCGGTTTCAGGGCCACTGACCAGGACAATCGCTGATCTGGAATTAGCCACCAAAGTCATGTCTCGCTCAGACCTAAGAGATCCCTGGCATGTTCCTCTGCCATATGAGATGGGCGATTTTCCGCGAAGGGCTGCGCTCTGTGTGAATCCAGATGGAATGCAAACAGATGAGTCCGTAGCAAAAGCAGTTCGGCAAGCTGCTGAAAGGTTGAAAGATGCCGGCTGGGAGGTAACGGAAGTAGAGAGTCCACCTTTTCAGGAACCGGCTAGATTGCAGGCTATTCTCTGGCTTGCTGAAACACATCGTGTAGGGACAGGCATTCTAGACAAAGAGGGAGATCCAGATGCCATCCACGTATTTGGGGAGATGACCAAACTTTCGTCTGTGCCAACGATAAATGATTTATTGGATGCTTTACAGGCGCGGTTGGGATTTCTTCGAGATTGGCAACTTTTCTTGGAAAAATATCCTGTCTTTATCTGCCCTACTTCAAGTGAGCCTCCCTTTCTAGATTTGCTGGATCTGGAGGATTTTCCAAGAGTGATTAAGGCTCAGCTTACTCAGGTAGGGCTTCCTTTGATGGGCATCCCGGGTCTCTCCATCTTTACTGGATACAATGAGAGTCCTGATGGAAAGATACCATTGGGTGCTCAACTGGTGGGGGCACGATTCCGAGAGGATATTCTCGTTTCTGCTGCCAAAGAGATTGAGGCCCGTAGCCCCAATATTGAAATTGCAGAACCGTAATTGGCCAAGGAAGACTGGATGAAGAGACGCATACCAGTTTGAAAAATATTTCTAAGCTTGGTTAAGATGGGTTCCGTTGAATCATGAAGGCCCCCTTCTCAGTCTGTAGTTCGTTGAGAGACTGCTTTTCCTCTTTTGCTGCCTCCACCTTTTGTGTTTTTCGAACAATCAACTGAACCATTTGGAATTGATAACCGTAGGTGTTTCTTTGCATAGTATAACCTTCCTTTTTAAAAGTTGCTGTAGGCTCAAGCTAGCAAATGTTGGATGGATCATCCCGGCGGGTGATCCAGAATATCCCAGCACACTGTCAGGACATGATAGTCCGTTTTACCAGGTGGTGACTTGAGTCTATCGATTCTTTGGCCCTCACGAGAGAGAATCCTAAACCAAGCGCCATGCTGGTGATCCATGAAATGATCCCATGCGTAGCGCCAGAATTCCAAATAATCATCTCGATAGTTTGGCTTTTCTGTCAACCAAAAAAGACGCCAAGCTGTTGCAATGGCCTCCGCCTGAACCCAAAAATATTTACTGGGCGCACAAATTTCTCCATCTAGTCCAAATCCATAAAAAATCCCACCATAATCTAGATCTCTTCCATCTTTCATTCCATTTCTGTAAAGTATCTCCGCGCGATCTAAATACCAAGATTGGGCACGTATTTCCAAAAGACTCAGTAGGAGACGGGCCCACTCTACTTGATGTCCAGGCTGAAACCCCCAAGGCTTGAAGAGGTCATCTGGCTGATCCTTGTGATAATCCATATCCGGAAGCCAATCTTGCGTATAGTGCTCCCAGACGAGCCCACTATTCAAATCCGCCAATTCTAGAGCAAATTTCTGAGCTAGTTGCTCGGCTCTATCTAAAAATTTTTCCTCTCTCGTTGCTTTCCAAGCGGCTAGACAAGCCTCACACATGTGCATATTGGCGTTCTGTCCTCGATAGCCATCGGGCTCTCTTTCAGACCAACTCAATTCATCAAGGTAAGCTCCTTGTGCTGGCTCCCAAAAATGTTGTTCCAGCAGCGACCACACTTCATCAAGGACGGACTGAGCGGAGGCAAGCCCAGCTTGCAGTGCATGGGCAGCAGCAAATAGAACAAAAGCATGCCCATAAGCCATTGCTCTCCCATCACTGACCTGACCCGCTGTTAACTCCCAAGCATAAAAACCATCTGGCATCTGATGGGCTGAAGTCAGGAATCGGAGCCCATGTTTTGCCAGCGCCAAGTCCTGATGATTCCCTTCTCGGCAGTATGCACCTGCAAAGTTAAAAATGAAACGACAAGAGCTTACTAGATGCCTGAAATCTTCATCAAAAAGCGTCCCATCATCTTCAAATCCGTGAAAGAATCCACCACTTGGATCGAGGGCTCGTCCCCTGTAAAAATTCAGCACCTTCTGTACGTGATCTTTTAGAAATTCTGCACTTTCAAAGTCAGGGTAGGAAAAGGAAACTGATGTCATTGGATTCATCTCAATCATGTTAAGAGGGAAAATTCAATTAGAGATAGCAAGTTTGAGCAAAAAAACCTCACTTGATTATGTGATCGATTGTTCACGAATATGGTAAGCCTCTGAAAAAAAATTGATCAAGACTTGGGAAGTCTTCACCAGGTTGAGATTTTTTAACAGAGTTTCCTGATCAATTGCTGCCAAACTAAATGAACCTTTCGATTTCTAGCCTCAAAGTAGCCACTATATGAATGGCATCGTCATCACCCTGGTACTGGGGGCGGCACTTTCTCATTCTCTCTGGAATTTGCTCCTAAAACAAACTGAGAGCAGGCTCGTGATGATGATGTCGATGCACACAGTCACAGGCTTACTGGGGTTGGTGCTCATTCCGTTTATTGGTCCTGTTGAGGAAGCCGCTTGGCCCATGCTCCTGATGTCTACAGTCGTTCATGGCGGTTACTATGTTTTTTTGACCTTTTCCTATCGGAACGTAGAACTTGGTCAAGCTTATCCCATCATGAGAGGCACAGGACCAATTGTGGTCTTTTTAGCTTCTTTGATATTCTTGAATGAACCCGTTTCTGGGCTCCAGTTATTTGCTTTCTTTTTGATTGCTGGAGGAATCTTGAGCCTCAGTCTGCGTTCCTTCAGTTATTTTAAACAACAACCTTCAACAATTTTTTATGCGCTTGGCACCGGAGTTCTCATTGGTATTTACAGTTTGATCGACGGAGTTGGGGTAAGAAACTCTGGGAATGTACTTGGTTATATCTGCTGGCTTTTCTTTCTGGAAATGTTGATGGTGCAAGCCTACACCTTTTATCATTACAAGAGCGAAACAATCCCCCGCTTGATCGAGCTTGGATGGAGCGGTGTTGGGGCTGGTTTACTAGCAGCCTATGCCTACGGATCTGTGCTTTGGGCCATGGAATCGGCTCCCATCATGCTTGTTGCAGCACTTCGAGAAACAAGTGTGGTGATGGCTTCAGTGCTTGGAATCCTGATCCTCAAGGAAAGCAAAGACCTTCTAAAAGTCCTGGCGGCCGTGCTGGTAACAATGGGGATTGTCCTCCTCAAAGCCTAGAATAAAGCAACGCTTAGGTAGCTGCCGAAAGATTTTTTGGAGCAAACTCTAAAATCTCTGGAGATGTTGAACCTTGCAGCTTATTGATATCCTTCTGAACTTCATTCACGGCTTCACCACCCACATGAACCTCCAAAGAAATCCCAAATTTCCTACTCATCAGCGGCTCTAGGAGTACCACTCGACCATTTTCACGTTCGAAACACTTCGGGTTTGGGAAATTGGATCCCGGTTCAAGCCCTGTCACATATCCATTTTTAAGGGATGCTGTATTCTTCCAAAGTGAAAAACAGGGCATTTTTTCTAAAGAAAAACTCATCGAAGTCCCAAGATCTCCTGCCTTGTTACGCAACATCACCTTAGATTCGCCTGAAGAATCTCCCAACAATTCGTAGAAATATACTTGCTCTACATAACCGTTCGTAGGGCCTCGAAAGTCTGATAACGTTTTTAGATCCTTCCGAGCTCGTTGATCTCTCGGAGCTACGCTCTTTACTGGTGCAACCAACTTGGAACCTTCCTCTAAAAAAGGAGGACCATAGTTGCAGTGATACAGCATTTCGATTTCTTCGGGTGTCGTGTTCAAGTTGGTCACTTCATCAACAATGGTCAGCTTGTTTGAACCGAGCTCTGTTGAAATTTCAGTTGTGAGTCGCAGTGCTGGACCAAACAACATGGTTTCCTCAACAATCCCACGAATCCTCAGAATTGTTGGGGTGCCAACCTCCACCTGAACCTCAACAAACCTCGCAGGAATATTGGCAATCTTTCCATGGAGTGGAAGAAACACCTCCGCTTTGTTTCCATTGTTATCGACGATCACATCATTTCCCGGAGCGCCATTGCTACTCAGACCACAGCGTACGATCCACTCATTGAAACCTTTCAACCACCCTAGGCCACCACGATCGTTTAGTTCGATAAAGGCCGGGTGCACAAGATCCTTTACAGGCGAGTCCCAGCCCAGAGTCTTACTCGAATAGGATCCTCTCCAAATCCCCATCCCTCGAGTTGGGACCACGGCAAAAGAAAAATTACCATTATTCACCTCGATCAAATCAATCCCCTGTTGAAGGCCTCCCTGCAAGGTGGACTTCTTAATTTCCCAATTTGATGTGGAGTTTGTGGATAAGTTCTGTTCATTCAACTCTAGTGAATCAATCCAAAGATTCTGATCCACATCTGTGATTACCTGGTGAAATGTTGAAGACATGAAAAAACTCAAATAATTGTTATGAAAATTGATTTTCAAAAAAGGATCCAAGCTCTTTGCTAAATTAGAACACCCTTAAAGAAAAATTATATATATAATCAGGAAGCTCTCACCCAGACAGTCGTATCGTGAAAAACCGCCCCTCCATTGGGTAAAGCCACATCTGCCGAAGTGAGCGTGTTGACTCCTTTTGCAGCTGGAAACGCCCGGTTTGCCCACAGCCCTTCAATCACGACCAGGCCTGGCTGCACCTCCTCATTGGCTTCCAAGGAGATTTCGATCTCACCTCGCTCATTGCCTACTTTAATCTGCCCAGCGTTTTCTAATCCCTCCTGTTTCAGATCACTCGGATGCATCCAGGCTCTGGGGGACAGCAAGCGATCCTGAGAAAGGGACATCTCGTTAAAGGTCGAGTTCAGAAACCATCTTGCAGGAGGCGTGATCAGGCGATACGGCTTTTCATGGGATAGATGATCTCGCACTTCCCAATGATCCGGAAACGTCGGCATCTCTTGGTTTGCCTGACCCCAATACGTCCAATCCGCTCTGAAATGGAACTTTCGATCTTCGTGACAAAAGCCATCCAAAAAGTGCATTTTTTCAAAACCAAGATCCAAATCAATTTCAAAACTTTTTTCTTCGAGCGGAATCTTTTCTTGATATCCGGATTTCTTCAGCATGCCCATAATCAATTCCCATTCACTCTTCAGAAATCCCTGGTGCTCGGCTTCAAGCCGTATCGCAAGTTCCTGAATCACCCAGTGGTTAGATCGACATTCTCCGAGAGGTGGAACCACAGCCTTGGCGATCTGGAAAAACGTGTGGCCTCCTGCTGAATAGCAATCATCGTGTTCTAAAAAGGTCGTTGCAGGCAGCACCACATCAGCCATTTCAGCGGTTTCGGTCATGAATTGCTCATGAACACAAATGAACAGATCATCTCTGGAAAAACCTTGTCGAACCAAGTCGGTTTCTGGTGCTACAACCATCGGATTTGTATTTTGAATAAAGAGGGCCTTGATCGGAGGCCCTCCCTGTAGATCTGGAGGATGACCACATAGGATTGGCCCAATTCGAGACTGATCCAAAACCCTTTTGGACGGATCTAGTCGATCCAAGCCTTTGATCTCGGATACATCAAAGGGGCACATACCTGAATTGCTGTAAAGAGCCCCCCCACCAGGATATTGCCAGGCACCCGTGACTATTGGCAAACAGCTGACTGCATGCATGTTGGGGGCACCATTTCTGGAGCGTGTGAATCCGTAGCCCAACCGTAAAAAACTTCTGGGATTGCTCCCATAAAGCTCTGCAAACTGTTCAATCTCGCTGACAGATAAGCCTGTGATAGAAGCAGCCCATGCTGGAGTTCGCATCTGTAAATGCTCTGCCAATCCTTGAGGATCATCTGAGTATTTTTTCAGATAGGCCCAATCCGCTAGACCATCACGAAACAAGATGTGCATGACCGCACAAGCCAATGCTCCGTCCGTTCCAGGTCGCAACCGAAGGTGCAAATCTGCTCGCTTTGCAGTATCCGTTTTGTAAGGATCAATCACCACCAGCTTGGTCCCACGTTGTCTGCAGGCTTGCTGGAATCGATGGATGACATTGATCTGGGTATTGACTGGATTTCCACCCCAGACAACCAGCAGATCTGTTTCACTGATCTCCCTTGCATCAACACCACGCTTCTCTCCAGCCCCCACCAGCCAACCCGCATCAGAGAGTCCGACACAGATCGTTGAGTGTTGCCTGGAATAACCCATCACATACCGAAGTCGCTCAATTCCATCTCGTTGAACCCAACCCATCGTGCCGGCGTAAAAATATGGCCAGACACTTTCCAGCCCATGTGTTTCAACACTTTCCTTGAGTGCTGTAACCGTCAGATCCAGCGCTTCTGACCAAGAAATCTTCTCAAACGCACCAATCCCTCTCCCCTTGGGACCAACTCTCTTCAAGGGATGAGTCAACCGATCTGGATGATGATGTCGCTTTGCATAATTGGCTACCTTGCCACAGATCACTCCATCTGTGTAAGGATGCTTTTTCCGACCTCGAAGCCGCTTGATCTGGTTCTGTTCATCACTCTCGACCTCTAGAGCACAGGTACTCGGGCAATCATGAGGACAAGTACTGTTCAACCACTTTGATTCAGAAAAACTCATGAATTCCTTAGCAAAATCTATAAACAATTGAGCCTGAAAGATGACAAATCTACACATCGCCCGAAAGCCGATCAAGCCTTTCCAAAATGAAAAATGGATTGGAAGAATCCGCGATAAATTCTTGAATGTATTTTTAGTATTCTAGCTGATCCGATTGAGTTGATTATTATCATTTCATGAAAATTTGTATTTATTACAAATTTAAAAATAATTATGAATTTTAAAAATTAATTTTATAAAAAAATTAATTGTTTATAAAGAATTATCATTTAAATCAAATCTAATTCTTAAATTTATATGTTGCATAATAGTGACTAATTTGAATACAATGACACATTATGTTTCTTAACACTTTCACCGACTCTGGAGCAAACTAATGGCAATTTTGCAAAACATTAATGAAAACAGAAAAACCAAACGATTTGATGTAGCGGTACCCGCACAGGTTACCAGTTTTGAGTTCTCAGAGCTTGTGCGGGTGCATGATCTCTCACGAGGGGGTTGCCGCATTTCCTGTGAGGGATCGTTGCCACTAGATAAGATTGTTCATCTTGAACTCTACATCCCCAAACTGATTCAGAATAACCGCAAATCCAAAGGTCTGATGAAGTGTGGAATGATTTCTGGGAAGATCGCCTTCTGCTCTCAATGGCAGTTAGGGGACATCAAACAATACGGGATTCAATTTCTGAGCGGTCCCATGGAATTCCACGGAATCCCTAAAATTATTCGAGAGATTCAGCAGAATACTGAGCGCTACAGCCCAGCTATACGCTGGGTAGCCTGAACTTTCAGTCCCAATTTTGGAGACTTTCCCAGATTCCCTACCTAATTTTTCCTACGTCCTGGCAAGTTGGTGAATCAACATCAAATCTTCTCATCAACTTGTCCAACTCCATTTTTCTTTGGTTCGATTCATCCCCAAAACATTCACCAATCAAACTCCGATTCAAAAAAGTTCCCTCTTCTAGCTACCCCAAGAAACCAGAAGTTATTGAGCTGCACAGCAGCAAAATTTAATCGGAAAACCGATCTCCCAATTTGCTTCAAAAATATCCCACACATTGATTTGCCAATTGATTTCAATTGAGCCTCCTAGTAATTGAAGGTATTCTCTGAAAATTAGTTGGCCATATGGCTCTAAAACAGAATTTTTCGATCAACTCCTGCGAGAAAAACCCATGAGTTTTCATGTTCTTTTGAAATTGATCTGCTTCCAATGGTTGATTGTTCTAATCCTTGGGAGTTCCGTGATTAGTGCAGCAGAGATTCGTGTCCTCAACTGGCAGGGATACGGGACTGATGAAGCCTGGGCCCTCGAAATGTTCAAGGAACGCACTGGCATTGAGGTCGTTCATGACTACTTCAACTCCGAACAGGAAATGCTGACGAAGCTCAGAACCAACCCTGGAGTCTATGATGTTGTCTTAATCAACAGTGCCTACACGCGCCAAGCTGCCGAAGAGGGTTTGATTGAAGCGATTGAGACCACCGGGATGGCCAATGTAAGTGATCTTTCTTCCAGCATGCGCAACGATCCAAAGCTCGTCGATGATGGTAAAATTTATGGAGTTGCCTGGGTTTGGGGGGTAACTTCTTTTGCAGTAGATACTGGTGATTTTCAGCAGACACCTTATTCAATAGAAGCTCTGTGGGATCCAAAAAACGCTGGCAGGGTAGGCTGGCGGGACGATGCGGTGGAAGCTGTGCAACTGGCAGCTGTTGCCTTGGGTCAAGACATCAACAATCCAAGTGATCTGAAAGCGATCCGCCAAAAGCTACGGGAGTTGAAACCTCAAATTCGCACCTTCTGGTCCTCAGAAGATGAGTGGAATCAGTTCTTCTCTGCCAATGAGTTTGACCTGGCCACCTACTGGTCTGGCTCTGCCTCCCGTTCCAAGAATACTTTCGGCCTCCCTGTGGAATTTGTCCTCCCCCAGGAAGGAGCGATCGGTTGGTTGGATGGACTATCCATTCCAACGAATGCACCGAACCGCAATGAGGCGAAGGCCTTCATCAACTTCATGATTGATCCTGATTTTTACGTGAAGTGGGATACAGAAGTGGGAGCTCCGACCTCGGCCAACGCCAAGGCGGTCTCAATGCTTCCAGCGGACGCTTTCAACCGTACGGCCTTCAGTGATTCACAGAAAGTCGCCAAGGTTCAGTTCATGGGCCCAATGGAGGACGCCTTGAGGGAAGAAATTCTGGAACTTTGGCAGGAAACAAAAGCATATTTTCAAAATTGATTTCCTGATTCCCAAGAGAGTACTTCATTGAAGTCCTACTGAACTGATGAATCAACGAGCAGCAGTTCTCAGTCTGATCAGCCCAGCCTACCTCTGGCTGACGCTGACCATCCTGCTGCCTCTCTCGGCGATGCTCTATTACAGTTTTCTCAGTGATGTGCCGATCGGCAGTCGAGAAGTTTCGTGGACACTAGAAAACTACGGAACCTTTTTTGAAAAAGCCTTCTACAGCGAATTGATGCTCCGCTCTTTCAAACTTGGAGCGGAGGTCACCACCTTTTGCCTGTTGCTCGGTTTTCCTTGTGCTTTGGCTCTTGCTAAATCCATTGGAGGACGGACCAAAGAAGCTCTCTTCCTACTGATCATACTGCCTTTCTGGTCAAACGCCCTGGTTCGCATCTTCTCCTGGACAATGGTTCTTCGAGGGAACGGGATTTTGGAGTACTACATCAATTGGCTCTTGCCTGGGACAGGCCCACTTGGTCTGATGTTTACTTATCCAGCAATTCTTCTGGGTTTGGTTCATTCCTACCTGCCTTACATGATTCTCACCTGCTACATTTCGATTGATGCCATCGACAACCAGCTGCTGGAAGCAGCCCGCTCACTGGGTGCAGGGAAATTGACCATATTCTTTCGGCTGATCGTTCCTCTAGCGTTGCCAGGTATCGTTGCAGGTTCGGTTTTGATTTTCATTCCTGTGATCGGTTCATTCATGGAACCTCGACTACTGGGTGGGCGAAACGGGACCTTCATTGGAACTATTATCGAGGATCAGTTCACCGCGGTTTTCAATTGGCCCCTCGGCGCAGCCTTGTCCTTCATCATGATGGGACTCGTGCTGCTGGTCCTTTTGGGTTTCTCGCCTCTAGTGCGTCGCTTCAAATGAACTTTCTCAAATGGATCGGCAGGACATACCTGATTTGCATTGTGGTCTTTTTGTATGTCCCAATTTTGGTGATGGTTGCCCTATCATTCAACGAATCCCAGCTGTATCGACTTCCGATTGAATGGAGTATTAGATGGTACGAAGCGCTAGCTAATAACAGCAAACTTCATTCAGCGACTGTAAACAGCTTAACGGTCGCTTTTCTGAGTACGTGCCTATCGACCATGATGGGGACTGCGGTTGCCCTTGCTTTCTACAGGTATGATTTTAGAGCGAAGCGTTTGCTGCAAATCCTGATTTTTCCACCAATCACAATTCCCTGGTTAATCATCGGGACGGCGATGCTCGTCTTTTTCTTCTGGGTGGGTATAGGACGTGGACTTCATGCGATGGTACTGGGACATGTGGCTCTTTCGTTGCCCTATGTCGTCATTGTCGTTTCGGCGAGGTTGAAATCTTTTGACTCCGCTCTCGAGGATGCCGCTAGATCTCTTGGTGCCAGTTACTGGCAAACTACCCTTTGGGTTACAGTGCCCTGGTTGATGCCGGGAATCATCGCAGCAGCTTTGTTTGCATTCGCTGTTTCATTGGATCAATTCGTCATTTCTTACTTTCTGGCCGCACCTGGAGTCACGACACTGCCCGTGGAAATTTACACTGCAATTCGCAAAGGTTTAACGCCAGAGATCAATGCCATTTCTACACTCGTCATACTCCTTTCGATGCTATTGCTTCTTGGGGTCTCTCGATTCTATCGCTTTGGGGGGCGGGACTGATGGCCAGTGTAAGTGTTCAGAACATTAGCAAAAATTTCGGTATTACGGTTGCGCTTGATCGAGTTTCCTATGAATTTGAGAATGGAAAATTCTTTGCGCTATTGGGCCCCTCTGGAAGTGGCAAAACCACGTTGTTACGGATGATTGCAGGCTTTGAGAGTCCTGATCGAGGCTCAATTCAGATCGATGGGAAGGTTGTGGATCACATCCCTGTGGAAAAGCGAGACATTGGCATGGTCTTCCAGAATTATGCGCTTTTTCCAAACATGGATGTTCAGGCTAATGTGGGATTTGGACTGCGGGTACGTGGGATTTCTACATCAGAAACGAGACTTCTTGTTGGTGAGGCGCTGGAACTGGTGCGGCTGTCAGGATTTGATAACCGTAGACCCGATCAACTATCCGGAGGGCAGCGGCAACGAGTTGCACTGGCTCGGGCAATCGTAACAAAACCTCGTGTGCTGCTGCTTGACGAACCCTTGAGCGCACTAGACCGGAATCTGCGTTTGGAAATGGAGATTGAGTTGAAACGCATCCAGCGTGATGTGAGAATCACCACGATTTTTGTTACCCACGATCAAGAAGAAGCATTAACCATGTCTGATCAAATTGGAATTCTTAACGAAGGTCAGCTTGTGCAGCATGGCAGCCCAGTGGACATCTATGAAAACCCCCAAAGTGTCTTTGTAGCTCGTTTTCTGGGCGAAGCCAACTTATTGAAGGGGCAAGCTGACGGTTCAAGAGTAAATTTAAATGTTGGTGGAACTGTTCAAACTCGAAGCAAACCCGCTTCCCCTCAAGTAATCTGCTCCATCCGTCCTGAAAAAATTTCAATCCATAAAGAACAAGATATACCCCCTTCCAGCAGCAATCATATAGCTGGTCAAGTCAACGAGCATATCTTTAATGGGACCAGTCTGAACTACCTAGTCCAATGTGGAGATCAAGTTCTCAGAGTCTTTGTGCAAAATCTTTCGGGAGAGCTCATTTCACCAAATACCCAAGTTCATCTCAGCTTTCGACCAGAAGACACCTTAGTTTTTCCAGATGCCTGAAACTCTCCCGCTGGTCTTCGGATTACTGGATGATCAAGCGTTACACATCTGCATAGACATGCAGCGGATTTTTCTGGAACCAGGCCCCTGGTTTACTGAAGCCGGGCTGGACCTCCTACCAATGATTGATCAACTAGTTCATGCTCGAAATCTCCCAACTTTTTTTACTAGGTTCATTACCCCAAGCACAGCAATGGAAGCCAGTGGCCGATGGCAGACTTACTATGAATTTTGGCATAAGGTGACCAAAGAAGAAGCCGGAGAGGAATTGCTCGCACTGCACCCAAATCTCCAGAAATTTGCCAATTCTGAAAACACCTTCGATAAGGCAACCTACGATGCCTTTGCTTCGGTTTCATTCAGATCAAATATTGAAAGTGCCAAGCCCTCGGCATTGGTTTTTAGTGGAATCGAAACCGATGTTTGTGTTCTCGCGACAGTTTTGACGGCCGTAGATCTTGGTTTTCGTACCATCATCGCAAAAGACGCAGTAACCAGTTCGGATCTCAAATCACACAACGCCTGCTTCGAATTCCTCTTTCCCCGCTATTCCCAGCAAATTGAAATCGCAACAGTTGCTGAAATTCTCTCAGCCCGAGGTGAATTATGACCCCCAATCGATGGTGGACCTGGAACTCAGAACGCCCTGCAGAATTGATCCACCTCGCCTCTGGTGTGCAAATCACTCCCGTTCTTTACGCTGCCTCAAAAGAACGAATTTCTCTTTTGAATCCAGGCCCTGAGGTTACTTTTGGTCGCCGTCCTATTGGAGATGAATGGATTCAGTTCACCACCGAAGTTGCCGGAACTGTCCTGCAGTGGCATTACGAATTACGAGATGGTGATTTCATAATCAACTGGCAGGTACTTCAACATGGTGAGTGGGGTTTGCGATTTTGGGTAAATCTATGCCTGACCGGGACTAGGGATTTGAATTTTGTTTATGATCGGCAAACAGGTCAGATATCTGGAGCAGCAACTGATCGGAGCTTTTCATTAACTTCTGAAAAAAAACCTTTGTTAGTGACACAGCATCCTGATCTCGAGGGACTCAACCAGGAATTTGACGAATTCGGCTATTTCTACCTGGCATCTAGGGCCAAGAGTGGTTCCTTCCTAGCCTTACGCTTCAATCTCGAAGAAGCTCCCACCATGACCATACGTGGGTCTATTGGAAATGATCCAATGAAGCTAGTACCTCAGGAATTTCCAAAGCCTGAAACCGAACCAAGGGAGCAAGCCTTGGAGGCGGTACATGATGTCATTGCCTGGAATCATGTTTGGGATGCAGTCAACCAGAGACCCTATACGGCTTTGAGCCGGTTCTGGAACAAGAAGAAATTTGGTGGCTTCGGCGTCTGGCTCAATGACATACTTTACAACGCCTGGATGTGGGGATTTTTTGATGTTGAGCGTTCTTTAGAAAATCTGGATGCCGTCTTCTCTCATCAGACACAGGCCGGAAACTTTCCCTGCCTGGTCACAGGGAACGACGCCTGGCTGG
Source organism: Deltaproteobacteria bacterium (assembly GCA_002683655.1). Taxonomy (GTDB): domain Bacteria; phylum SAR324; class SAR324; order SAR324; family NAC60-12; genus JCVI-SCAAA005. Next base: position 18,935 of record NYTS01000078.1, on the reverse strand, counting down.
ATCGTACTCAGCCCCCAATTGCTGCCTTCGTGGTCTGGTCACTCTACGAAAAGACGGGTCGCAAGGACATCCTCAAGAGGTATGCTACGGGTCTTCTTCGGAACTTGGACTGGTGGTGGTCCAAAAGACAACTGGGAGATATCGGCTTGCTCTGCTTTGGTACCACCCTTGAGGCAGGCGATGGTCTCTACAAAGGCACCAAGCTCGCTGCAAAGGACGAATCCACGATGGACAACTCGCCTCTCCATGATCCTGTCCCCTTCGATGAAGTGAGTGGACTGTTACTAGCTGCAGACGTTGGCGTGAATTGTATGGCCGCACTGGATGGTGAATTGCTGGAAGGAATCTTTAACGAACTTGGTGAATTAGATACTGCCCAGAAATTGAGGGAGCGCACAGTTACTCACAAGCAAAGAATCGCCGAGTGGCTCTGGGATGAAAGCCGAGGAGTTTTCGCAAACCGCATGATCAACGGCGACTTTGTTAGCACCCTGGCACCCACCTCTTTCTTTCCAATGGCTGTAGATATTGGTTCCATGGATCAGGCCCAAAGAATGATTCATGGCTATTTAAATAATCCTTCGAAATTTGGAGGGGAGTTCGGTCTGCCCTCTGTGACAAGAGATGATCCAGCGTATTTGGACAACGTTTACTGGTGTGGAAGAATATGGGCTCCTCTCAACTTTTGGGTCTGGCAAGGACTTAAGCGTAAGGGTTTTGCCAATGAGGCTGCACAGTTAGCAGAACAAAGTTGGAGGCTCTTCGAAATGAATTGGGAGCAGCGACTTTGTGGAGAAAATTTTAATGCTGAAACTGGCGAGGTACTTGATCAGCCTGATACGGATGGCTTTTACTCTTGGGGAGCCTTGCTAGCTATTATGAAGGCACTAGAAAATTGACTTTGTCGGTCAAAACTTTAGTTTCAGGCACCACATTGAAAATAAACTTCTTCTTAGTAATTTAGACAATAGATTTAGGTAATTTCAATCAGGAGAATGAAGCATGAACTTTTACCCCTCTGAGCGGAAAGAACGACTGACTCTTTCACAAGCCATTGTGAAATTCTTGCAGTCACAATACTCAGAATATGATGGGGTGGAGCAGCGTTTTATTCAGGGGATCTGGGGAATCTTTGGACACGGCAATGTTTCCGGGCTGAGCCAGGCACTCGTTGAATATGGTCAGGAATTGCCCTATCACAAACCGTGTAATGAGCAGTCCATGGTTCATGCGGCGACCGGCTTTACAAGAGCGAAGAGACGCAAAGCCACGATGGCTTGTACCACCTCAATTGGTCCCGGAGCAACCAACATGATCACAGGAGCAGCGACTGCTACGATCTGTCGTATCCCAGTTCTTTTACTTCCATCAGACTATTACGCCTCGCGATACGGTGGAACTGTTCTTCAGGATATTGATCATCTCAGTTCTGAGGACATGTCTGTTACGGACACATTTAGAGTCGTCAGCCGTTTTTTTGATCGAATCACTCGCCCTGAGCAAATCCTAATCTCACTTCCAGAAGCAATGCGCATCATGACCAATCCCGCTGAGACCGGTGCGGTAACGATCGCATTACCACAAGATATCCAAGGCTATGCCTACGACTATCCAACTCGCTTCTTTGAGAAACGGATCTGGCGAATTGAACGAAGCTCTCCGAATCCTGCGCGAATCGCGGAAGCTACTGAATTGCTCAAGCGCGCCAAAAAACCCTACATCATCGCTGGTGGTGGTATTCACTACTCAGAGGCATGGAATGAATTGGCTGCATTAGCGGAAAAATTTGGCATTCCAGTTGGTGAAACACATGCGGGACGTGGTGCGATACAATCTGATTATGAACTACTTTTGGGAGGTACTGGACACCTTGGAACCCCAGGTGCTGGAAAAATTGCAGAAGAGGCTGATGTTGTTCTCTGTGTAGGTACTAGACTGCATGATTTCGTTACAGGCTCCAATTCTGCCTTCCAGAATCTGGATGTGAAGTTCATCAGTGTCAATGTCAATGACCGTGATGCGTATAAGCTTGGAGCACTCCCTATTGTGGCAGATGCCAAATTAGCACTAAGTGCCTTGCTCGAAGCTGGAATTGAAGTTGGAATTCAGCCTCAGAAAGACTGGGCAAATAAAGTCAGGTTCGAAAAAATTTCTTGGGAAAACATCAAACGCACAGAGGTTTTCATTCAACATGCTGAAGAGATGATGAGCCAAGGGCACCTTATTGGAATCCTCAATGATGAAATGGATGAGGGTGATGTGCTCGTGGCGGCAGCTGGGACAATTCCAGCAGATCTAACCAAACTCTTTGATGTAAAAGGCGGCAAGGCGTTGCACTTAGAGTTTGGAAATTCCTGCATGGGTTATGATATTCCAGCAGCGATTGGGGTCAGATTGGCTGGTGCTGAAAAAGAAGTGTATGTGCTGATGGGAGACGGCAATTACCAAATGCATCCCATGGAACTGGTCACTGCTATGCAGGAAAGGACAAAAATCACGATCTTATTGAACGTGAATTATGGTTATCAATCGATCCATGGGCATCAAAAAGCTCTGGTTGGCCATTCACTTGGTAATGAGTTCAAGATTCGTGATCAAGCGAGTGGGCTTTTGGATGAAGGTCAGTTTATCGAAGTCGATTATGCAAAGAATGCTGAGAGTGTGGGTTTAAAAACCTGGGTTGCCAACACTGAGAAGGAAATACGCTCAGCACTCCAAGCGGCAAAACATCAGAAGAATTCTTGCTTAATTGTGGTGCCAACGGAGAAGTATCGCTCACCCCCTGGCCCGGAGGTATGGTGGGAGGTCGTTGGAGCCGAAGTGACGAACGATCCTAAGACCAAAGCGCTTGTAGAAGCGAGAGAAGCAGGCCGAATCAAACAACGATTCTATTATTGATTTCAGGAACACCACACCCTTGCAAAAAATCAATTTGGGATCATGTTTTGTTGAGTGATTGCTTTACAATTCAGAACTCTAGCAAATCGCTGTGATAGAACCCAATATGAACATTCTTTTTTGCCTTTCCAAATACTGGTAAAAGAAAGTTATGAAGACCATTACTCGTGATGAATTCAAAACATCGATTGTTGTGGAAGAATTAATAGATGGCGCTGGGGCGATCATGCTGAAAGATGTTTTCTCTCAGGAACGCATAAAGCGAATCGCCCAAACGCTTGAAGCAGAAACTGATGAAGCGATTGATACAGGTTCCCACTTCAACCAGAATGATCAGGATCCTCTGCTCCAACGTAGAGTCTGGTTTACTCGGCTTGTCGAGTTGGATCCTGAGATCGCAAGTTTGGTAGAAGAACCGATGATTTTTCAGTCTATACAGGCTTTTCTAGGCAAGGAATTTCTGATGGGAAGCATGTGTGCATCCAGAATCATGCCTGGCTACCGAGGACAGGAGCCGCATATCGATTACCCATACTGGGATTTTTATCGTAACGAAACCTTCCCGACCCGCACCAACGCCTCTTTTCCACTGAACGCACAGGCAATCATCTTGATTGATGAATTTACTGAAGAAAATGGCGCAACCGCTCTGGCGCCAGGTTCTCAGAAAGATTTGCGTTATCCAGAAAAGAGTGATGATTTTTTTGGGAAATGTATCCGTTTGACTGGGAAACCAGGGGACGTAGTTTTGTTCTTTGGAGCTGCTTGGCATTGTGCCATGCCTAATCATAGTGAAGCAGGTCGTATTGGAATTCTAGTGGAGTTCTTGCCAAAGTTTGTCACGCCAATTGAAGACTTGATGACGGATTTAGATGAGAATTATCTGAAAGGCACTACACCTGAGATGCAACAACTTCTGGGGATGAAGTATCCCTGGCCTTCCACACCTCCTCATCCACCATTTCATTAGATCAAAGCGCTCTTACAGTAGCCCAGTTAATGATTCTTTTGGAGTCACTCACTCAACAGAAATTCAATCCTGGAGGGCACTGATGGATGTGTTTTGAGCCATTCCGGTAATTGGCTGCAATTTTCTTTGCAGCCATTACTTAACTTTTGCAGGAGATTGGCGAGCGGGATTGGGGACAAATCGGCTCTGATCAGGATTTCTTTACCGGCTCGGTCTGCCTCTTCCTCAAACTCACGGGTATAGGCAAGACTGATTAGAGATCCAGAGATTGCTGCTAATTCCTCGGCAAAGGTTGCTGCATCGTCAAAAATCAAACTAACCACAGCTAAAGCCATCAACGAGCGAACCAATCTTCGCGCTGGATGTTTCAATTGAACATGACCTAATTCATGAGCCAATACACCGATTACCCCCCCCTGATCCTCTGCGATTTCCACTAGTTCATCCGTCAAAACTACCACACCGCCTGGTAGAGCAAAAGCATTTGGGCCAATCTCTTCACTATGACGAAAAATTAGTTTCGCAGTTTGATCTTTCAGAACCAGACTAGCCATGTGGTTAAATTCTTTTCTGAGTTTATCCTGATCCTGAAGTGCCAGTTCAGAGGGAGAAAAGAAGCTTTCGTCAAGAATTTCTAGGGTCTCATCACCTGCCATCATCAACCAGCTGTGGGGAATCCAATTCGCTACCTGATCCCCTATCCAGGGTAAGCCGTATCTTGGAACTGAAATCACCAAGCCAGCCAGAATCATGATTCCGACAAAAATGACTGTCTTTCTTTGTTCTAGATAGCTGAGCCAGCTTTCAGCATTCGGTTTCTCGCAAAACTCCAAAAACTCCTTCGTTTCTTGGTTGTTCTGTGCTTCAAAGAGGTGTCCGTCAGCAAAGAGTATCTTATAGGGGAGACTTCCCAAAGGAGCTTGAATAACCATTTCATCTCTGCGCACTTCCAGGTTGATCTCCGTAGAATTTGACCTCATTTGGAAGCCTCCATTACACCACAGTAATACTGCTGGTAAGGATTTGGACTGACCTGATAAGTAGAGCTTTCCTGATATTTCCATTGGCTAACGACTTTATACGCTTACATCAATGTCTTGAAGATCTGTATATTCTGATCCAATTACACCTTCGGCAGGCTGGATTTTCCCGATGAACTCATCAAGTGATCCCCCAGGAATCAGCTGTAAACTCTCAGTTTCATAGCGCCAGCGGCGAACAGCCCCCCAAGGCTGAAGTAAACCGAGTGAAATCAAAGTGAGAAACGTATTGCTCAAAACAATCCAGGCTAAACGAAATCCTGAAATTTCAGATTTCAGTTGATGGATACTGGATATTGAAAGACTTCCTAGGATTGAGTTACGAACAACAGCACGATAATGAAAAAATGCCAGATAGAAAGTGATGATCAAAGCAAATGGGCTAAAATCAATGAACCAACCTGTTGCTCCATCATCCGGGATCAATATAAGGCGTTCAAGTTCCCAATCGTGCTGGGCCATGATGCCCAACAGGACAACAACGGGCAGCGAAATTATCGAAAAAGCCTGAAAGAATCCTTTGTACAACCTCTCCAACTGAGGATCTGACTCTAGTTTTGCTTCCCCGTATGAGTAATTCGCAGCTAGGTAACGTCCAGAATACCTTGTCGCAAAAGGTTGCAGGAGACCGAAGCTTAGTAACCCAAGCAGTGGGAGGAGCACGAAAGCCAACAGAGATTTTCCGTAAGCTCCGATGAAATCAAAGCGAATATTACGAAAGCTCGTCATCCTAGCGTTGAATCGAAGGCTTCGGTTAGCCAACCAGGGAAGAGCAAGCATCAGTAAAACTAAAGAAGTTCCACTCAAAACGGGGCTCAATTTGGAAACAAGACTCAACACAACCAGCACCGATACCACGACAGCTCTACCTTTTAAAATTACTTTTGGATCAGCGTGATAATCAAAGCGATGACCTCCAATAAGGGTATGACCCAAGAAAAATCTACGTCTACGAACTTTGGCCCAGGCTGAGTAGATCCCTAGAGTAAGAATACTAAGCAAAAGATTTGAGAGCCAGATGCCAAAAAATTCTTTGGCTTTCCCTGTGAACTCGAATGGAATAGAGGAAGCATCCCAAATTTTCAGTGTTGATGGGTCTTCCAAGACTTCAGAAGAAACACCCGCATCATCATTAGAGTTCAATCTTTGAGTCAGGGGGTCAGAGCCTTCCGCTATCTCAGATTTTGTTGGATCATTTTCAGTAGTTTCTTGATTAAACTTTCCAGTTTCCTCAGCCATTATCTCTCCAGAGGGATTAAGACATTTTGTCCTATCAACTGGTCCATCAAAGGTAGCAATTGTATGTAAATATTGCTGGTTTTCAGTCGAAGATCTTAGATTTTGAAGGAATTAAAATTAATATCAGCAGGGACAATTCAGCTGAAATAGCTGAAGAAGTAAATTTTAGTGGTGAGAGTGGATAAGCTTGGAAGTCTTTGGACGGTTGATATTCAACATGAAGGATTCTGCTGATTCCATATGCTCGATCATCACTTGTCGAGCTTTCTGAGGGTTACGTTCTCTAAAAGCCAGTAGCAAAGCTTGATGGTAGTCAAGGCCTTGTTGGCTATGTTGAGCGCTGGTGTCTGGATCGGGGTTTAGTTCCTCATGAATAATGATGCGTGCCAGTAGACTGAGAATGAATTTTGTAAAAAAAGCCAACACAGGATTCGGACAGGAATCTGCCATCACCAAATGGAAATCTAATTCCTGAATACGCTGCGCTCGATCATTACCCTGAAATCCCTGGAGAGAACAGTGGCCAACCGATTGTTCCATTAGTTGCAGGTCTGCTTCATCAAGATGCTCTGCTACACTTGCTGCTAGTTCAGGTTCTACGAGTTTGCGGACAGCATAAATATTTTCTAGGGACACGTTTCTTGAAAAAAAGCAATTCCACAATAGCTCATTCGTTTTTTCAGCACTGACCCTCGCAACAGAGGCCCCACCCCCAGGACCGGTTTTGATGTTGACGAGTCCTCGCACCTCCAGTGATTTCAGGGCTTCCCGCATTGTCCCCTTGCTGACTCGATAAGTCTTCAAAAATCTTTTTCATCAGAGAGCCTTTCACCAGGAGGTAACTTTTTACTAATGATAGCCTCCTTGATTTGGTCAGCAACTAAATCGGATCTCTTACGGATACTCTTCGGCACCTCTGCTGTCATGACAAAGGAACTCCCTTTTCAGCCAAATTCAGCAAAGCGTGAAGCAACACATTCGCTCCTTTTTCTAGCTGTTCGGGGGAGGAATACTCTGAGGGATTATGGCTGACTCCTTTTTGACTTGGCACAAAAATCATTCCAGTGGGGACCTGGCTAGCTAGTAGACATGCATCATGGAACGCACCTGATGGCATCGCAAGAGAGGTATATCCCAGTTGATCACTAGCAGATTGAACGCTTTTGACACATGAATCGGTAAAGACAACCGGTTCTTTGTGAAACAGGACTTCGATTCTTTCCTGACAGCAATGTTCTGCCGCCTTCTCTTTAATTTTCTTGTTTATCAAATTCTGCAAATTTTTGAGTGAATCTGCGTCTGGGTGACGCAAATCAATCCCAAAAGAAATTTTATCTGGGATTGTGGTCCTTGAATTCGGCTCAAGTTTGAAGGCTCCAACTGTAAAGACCCCCCTTCCCTCCTCGATGACAAGATCTCGACAGGAATTGATGACATCAATCGCACAAACCAAGGCGTCTTTGCGTAATCTCATAGGAACAGTTCCCGAGTGGCCAGCCTCTCCAATAATTTCAGCATTCATAGCGATTTGACCCTGTGCGCCAAAGACTACGCCAATTTGAATCTTTTCATTCTCAAGTACTGGCCCTTGCTCAATATGGGCCTCCAAGTAAGCTGAAATATTTAATTCTAGTGGTCTGCCAAGATAACCAATTTTCTTCAGTTCCTCACTAAAGACCTTCCCGTTGAGTCCAACACAATCCAATGCTGATTGCAGGTTTTGCTTGCCAACAAAAACTGCCGAGCCCATGGCAGGGCAGTAACGGGCTTCCTCCTCATTTGTCCAGGCTACTAAGCCAATTCCATACGGCAACCGGATATCGTCTTCGGCTAGAGTTCTTAGGACTTCCAAGCCAGCCATCACGCCAAAAGCACCGTCAAATCGACCGCCATGTATTTGTGTATCTAGATGGCTTCCTGTCAAGATCATTGGAGATTCTGGTTGCAGACCATGACGAACGAAAAACATGTTACCCACTTCATCAAAGTGAAAATCCTCTACAAGAGGGGTTACCCACTTTCTGAGCAAATTTCGACCAAGCCGATCCTCTTCACTGACTGCCACCCTGGAGACCCCCCCTTCTGGAGTCGCCCCAATTTTTGCCATTTCCATCAAGCTATCCCAGAGACGGGCTCCATTGATTTTGAGCATTCTATTCTAGTCCAGAAGTGAGGAAAGTAAGTAAAGGTGTGCGAGTTCAGAAGCAGTACGAATTGCATCAAGATGAGTCCGTTCATGACCATGACTTCCATCCAATCCGATCACAATCAGAGCAGTTCAAAGGTCAAAACCTGCTTATACTGCTGCTGCTAGGTCAGAACGATAGTGTTTGAATAAATCTCGCTGATGAGACAGTTGGTTCTCTTTGCAAAGTCGGTCGAGATGTAAGACAAGTCTTAGATCAAATGGCCCCCGTCTTGTCCCCCATCGCTAAGTTACTCCAAACTCCCTGGAATGCTGAGTGCCAGCCTGAACTCCATTGTCAATTGTTACCAGTTCCCAGACGTACTGGGAAAGAACTGCGGATCCTCTATCTCCAATTTCTTCGCACACTGTCAAAATCAGATACGTTGTACAAGGAAGTTGATGACCCTCCTCTTGAATCAATCTTAGAGCATTCAGTAGAGCTGCCACTCCGGCTTTGTCATCCAAATGCCTTGAGAAGATGTACCAATTTTCTAAAACCTCGGTGCCTGTATCAATGGAGACGAAATCACCTAGTTGAACACCTAGATTTTCCAATTCCTGAAAACTATTGCAGTACTCATCGATTCGCAGCTCTACTTGTTCCCAGTTGACAGGTTGCTGATCGACTCTTTCATTGTAAGCATGGCCTGAAGCCAAGAGTGGTAAAATAGTCCCTCGATATTCATGTTCATCGGTGTTGAGGGTCACTCTGGCGCCCTCTGCGAAGCGGCTCGACCAAGCTCCAACAGGAGCCAGTGCACATCGGCTATTGTCTTGAAAATACCGCACCATCGCTCCTAGCGTATCCAGGTGAGTTGTCAAAGCACGTGCTTGACTAGAGTCTTTACCTGGTATTTTGAGCTTGATTGCTCCTCGACATGTTAGTTCAGTTGTAAAGCCCCACGACTGAAGTAGTTCCAGTGTCCAGCCAACAATTTACTCTGTTTGTCCACTGGGGCTTGGGATACTGGTCAGACCTCTCAGGGTCTCAACGAGTAATGTATTTGAATTCTTCACGCCGCAACACTTAATGGATCGTGGCAAGCACAATCATGTCCTCCAATGGAGCCCGAAACTTCTTTCAATATTGGATCTTGTGAACATTGGTGATTAGCTTTCGGGCAGCGATTACGGAAAGCACAGCCTTGAGGATTTTTCAAATCCGCCATCTCCTCTCTTTTCAATTCCAGAGATTTTCCAGGCATGGGAACACTTCTGATCAGCAAATCCGTGTAGTGGTGTCTACGTTGCTGAAAAAGCTGGTTGGTTGGACCACTTTCAACAATCGAACCGGCGTACATGACCAATACTCTTGGACAAAGCTGTTCGACGACGGCCAGATCATGACTGATGAAAACGTAGGTAACCCCCAACTCCTTTCGCATCTCTTCCAGCAACAAGAGAATTTGTGCTTGGACAGAAACATCCAACGCAGAAACTGGTTCATCAAGCAACAAGAGTTTTGGCTTTGAAATCAGAGCACGAGCAATGCTGATTCTTTGGGCCTGTCCACCAGAAAATTCATGAGGATATCGTTCAAGCGTTGCCAAGGGAAGTTGTACTTGTTCCAAAACCTCTTCCATTCGCTGCATTCGCTGCTCTGCCCTGAAATCTGTCAACTGTTGAAGTTGCAGTTCCAGAATTTCTCGGATGCGTTGTCTTGGATTCAGGGACGCTGAAGGATCCTGAAAAACCATCTGCACAGATCGTCGTAGCATCATGGCTTCTTCCTTCAACCACTTGCCCAACGTTTTTTCTGCGAAGCGGATCTCTCCAGAAGTGGGCAACTCAAGTCCAACTGCCATGCGTGCCATTGTTGACTTACCACAACCTGACTCTCCCACGATTCCCAGAGCTGTTCCTGGCTCGACCTGCCACGTCACCTCATTAACCGCCCGAAATCTCTTCGACGTTTTGCCAAACCAGTTCTTGCGCAGGTCAAACTCTTTCGTAACGCGATCAAATTGCAAAAGATGCTCAGGCATTTGCATCCTGCTTGAGAACACAACGTACTTGCCTGCCTGAGGGTAGTTGAATCAAATTGACAGGCTCTTGGCAGATAGATGTCGCTGAATTACATCTGGTATTAAAACCACATCCTGAAGGGTACCCACCCGGAGGAGGAGGTGTTCCTGGTATGCCCCCCAGCACCTTATGATTTGCTCCAAGTCGCAGTGTACATGCTAACAAGGCTTGTGTATATGGATGCTCAGGAGATTCCAAAATTGATTGTGTCTCCCCAAACTCAACTATTTGACCAGCGTACATCACCGCAACTTTTTCACATATTGTCGAGACTACACCCAGATCGTGAGTAATGAAAAGGACTGACAAACCTGTTCTTTGTACTGTTTGGCTATTTTCAAGAGTGGTCTGTCTCAAATCATTAAGTAATGACAGGACTTCAGCCTGAATCGTTACATCCAAAGCTGTGGTTGGCTCATCTGCAATCAAAACTTCGGGACGATTAGCCAAGGCAATTGCAATGCAAACTCGCTGACGCATTCCACCAGAAAGCTGATGAGGATAAGCCTTCATCCTAGTCTCAGGAGAAGGAATTCTTACTTTGGACAACAGGCTCAAAGCTTCCGCACAACTTGCTTTTGAAGTAAGTGACTGATGTCTTCGTATCACCTGAATCAGTTGTTCACCAATCGTCAACACTGGATTTAGAGTTGCGAGAGGATCCTGAAAGATATAGGAGACTCGTTTGCCTCTGATATCCTGAAGTAGTCTAAGAGGAAGGCGCAGAATATCCTCTCCATCCAACTCTACAGTTCCTGAAGTAATTTGTAGAGGGGGGGATGCAGCCAGGGCCGCAAGAGATAATGCGGTCACAGACTTCCCACAACCCGACTCGCCAACGAGCCCCAAACACTCTCCAGGCCTTAATTCAAAATCGACATTCCTCAAGAGGGGCTTGGCTTGTCCTTGTTGAAGTAATTCTGTCGTAAGATTGCGTACGACCAATTTTCCCGTAGATCTAACCTGACTTGAGCTCAGCTCAGTACTCAGGACTTCTGTCCTTGGTTGTGGACTGCGTAAAGCTCCTCCTCGCAAGCGTGGATCCAGAACATCTCTGACCCCATCTCCCAGCAGGTTTAGGGAGATGACTAGGATCAGGATTACTAGCCCAGGAAGAGTAGAAACATGAGGGGCTGTAAAGAGAAGCTTTCTTCCCTCACCTAACATGGACCCAAGATCTGCAGTGGGAGGCTGAGCACCCAAGCCTAAGAAACTCAATCCAGCAGTTTCCAGAATCATCCATCCAGCCGTGGTTGAAATTGTGACTACAATCACAGGTAAGATGTTGGGCAGCAGTTCACGCCCCAGTACACCAAAGTGGCTTGCTCCTCCAATTCTTGCTGCCAGAACAAATTCTTGCTGTACCAACGAGATCGTAGCTCCTCGAACCGTTCTTGCGAAGAAGGGTACATTTACTATCGCAATGGCAAAAAGGGCATTCAGGAGTCCAGGGCCAAAGGCAGCCACAATCGCCAGCGCCAGCAACATATAAGGAAATGCCATTAAAGTATCCACCCCTCTCATGAGTCCACTATCAATCCAGCCTTGAAAATACCCGGCGACCAGACCAATCAAACTGCCAACCAATGCTGCAGCAAGCGTCGCCACGAACCCAACCACCAGGCTCACTCGAGTCCCCCAAAGCAGCCTTGAAAGAAGATCCCTTCCAAGCTCATCTGTTCCAAGCCAATGATTTGAAGTTAAGGGAGTTTTGAGACGATTTGCGAGATCGGTAACATCTGGATCAGGCAGGGGGAGCCAAGGAGTTATTAGACAAAGCGCAAAGATGAGTCCTAGCATCAGTAGCCCTACTGTACTCAATCGATTACGATTCAGTCTCTGCCAGAATTCTAGCGCTGGAGTGGTTTTTTCAACCATGGCTTTGCTGGATGCGCGGATCTAAAGCATGCTGAATCAGGTCAGCCAATAAGTTGAAAAGTACGTAGATTGTAGCCACTATCATTACTCCTCCTTGAACAAGGAGGATGTCACGTGTGGAGATTGCATTGACTAGCATCCTGCCGATGCCTGGCCACTGGAAGACAGTTTCTATGTAGACAGCGCCACCTAAAACAAATCCAGCTTGCAGACCGAGAACCGGAATCAAGCCAACTAGCGCATTCCGAAAAGCATGTTTAATCACCGCTGCGGTCTCTCGCTCTCCTTTTGCCCGCGCGGTTCGAACGTAGTCCTGACGAAGCTGTTCCAACATGCTGGTACGGGTCAGTCTTGCAATTACGCTCGACGCCACTAATCCAAGAGTTATCGCAGGCATTACGAGGTGGACCAGTAAATCGCCCAGACTCTCGTCTCCATATGGCGTGTACATTCCGCTTGCAGGCAACCAACCCAACTGAACTGTGAACAGGGAAACTGCCATTAGGCCTAACCAGAAGGCGGGTGCAGAAATCCCAATCAATGTAAAAAGGGTAAGTCCCTGATCAACCCAAGTGTATTGTTTGACCGCAGCTAGCAATCCAGAGATTAGTCCAAGTAGAACACAGACACACATCGCCGACCCAGCCAAAAGGAGGGTAGGCCCCAGACGTTCCAACAATTCATCCAAGACTGGTCGATTAAGCGCATAGCTTCGCCCAAAATTCCCCGAGAGAAGATTGCTAGCCCAAGTGAAGTATTGCTCAATCAATGGTCGATCCAGCCCCAATTCAGCTCTGAGTTTAGTAGTATTTTCTGGAGTGGCAAATGCCCCAAGAATTGCTGTTGCGGGATCTCCAGGAATTAGGGCCATGATCAGAAACACGACCACTGAAATCCCAACCAGTACCGGGATGGTCAACAGCAGTCGATGAATTGTATAGCGCAACATCAATGTGAATTAGCTTCGAAAATAGAAGTGAGGGTCGCACCTCAAGAGATGCACCCTCCAAATTCATTTAATTCTTGCTAACTTTGTGCAGAAGCAAGAGGAAGGATGGCTCCAAGCGGAAGTTTTGCACATTGCTCCCAGTCACAGCGTTTTGCTTCCAAATTGCCACGAAGACCCATGGGGCATCATCGTGTACGATACGCTGCATCTCCTTGTAGAGTGCAGCACGAACAGTTTGGCTAGTGCTGACACGGGCCTGCTCTAAAAGCTCGTCTACCTGAGAATTGGAATAGTAACCTGAGTTAAATCCACCTTGATCAGGCCAAGCAGAAGTGCGCAAAGCTAAGAAAGGGAGGGTGTCTGGGTCATTAGTCATCCAGGCCATCTCAGCCATGTCCGCCTTGCCTTCCAAACCTGGATTGACCTTGCCCAGGAAAGTATTCCACTCATATGTTTCGATTTTGACGTTCAAACCAATCGCCTTGAGATCCGCCTGAATAGCAGTTCCCATGGGGACAGGATCCAGCATTCCAGAGCCTCCCTCAGTTACGTAGAAGGTCAGTGTAGCCCCCTCTGCCCCAGCAGCTTTCACTAACTCGCGTGCTTTAGCTGGATCGTAAGGATAGGGTTGCAGCGCATCATTATAAGCCCAAGAAAACGCAGCAGGGGTTGGGCCACTTGCCACCGTGGCAGTATTCTGAAGAACATTCTCAACTAGTGCCTGCTTGTTGATGGCATAGTTTAAAGCTTGTCAAACTCGCTTATCTTGTAGGGGTCCCTCTTTCAAATTCAGAATCAGAAACCAAAGATGTGGTCCAGCCTGCTCATGCAGGGCATAGCTACTGTTAGAAGAGAAAGTCGCTACGTTGTCAGGTGGAACTTCGACCATCATGTCAATACCACCTGAGAGCATCTCTGCGACCCGTGTGTTTGCATCAGTAATTGGCCGGAACACCACAGACTTCAACCCGGCTTGTCCATCCCAGTAGCTACCATTTTGATCCAGAATCACGTGCTGATTACTCTTCCATTCTCTAAATTGGTAGGGCCCAGTTCCAGCTGGAGTCCGACCCACATCCTTACCGTGTTTTTTGACAGCTTCAGGGGAAATGATCAGCCCAGTGGGGTAAGCCAGATTCGAAAGTAATGGAGCATAGGGATCGTCCATACGGAAACGAACCGTGTATTCGTCTACAACTGTTGTTTCCTTGATCGCTGAGAAGAAAAACGATAGGGGGAAAGGCCCGGTCTCAGCGTAGGGGTGATCTTTGACCAACATACGATCAAAATTGAACTTGACCGCTTCTGCATTGAAGGGGTTGCCATCATGAAATTTAATTCCTTGGCGCAATGAGAATGTGTAGACTTTTCCATCATCACTGATTGCCCAGGACTCAGCCAGGCCGGGTTCGACCTCGAGTATTCCGCTTCGGTAACGGACCAGTCCATCATAAACATTCATCAGGATTCGAAAATCATTGACCGCTGTCACTGTTGCAGGATCCATTGACTTCGGCTCCGCAATTTGAGCAACGACCAGCACATCTTTTGGTGTCGCAGCCTGGATGGTCAATCCAAAGCTTAGCAAAAGGAAACTGAGCAGCACCATCACTCGCAACTGTTTCTTCAGCATGTTCTTCTCCAGAGAGAGTAAGAAAAAGTTGCCTGAAGATGGCAAAGCAACGAATTTATGATGATAAATTTGATGCTGTCAATAATTTATCATGATAGATTAGATCTAGTTTCAAAATGGAGTAAAAATGACTTATTCAATAATTATCCGAGATCCAGAGAAAAATCACTTTGGAATAGCTGTTGCCACTAAGCACCTTGCGGTTGGCTCTAGAGTACCTTTTCTTGAAGCTGGAGTCGGAGCAGTAGCGACTCAATCTGCAACCAATCCCTACTTAGGACTGAAAGGATTGGCATCTTTGAGATCAGGTGAGCCGATTGAATCAGCTCTCGGAAGTGCTATAGCTGCTGACGATAACCCTGAATCTAGGCAACTTCACGGATTAGATAAATCCGGAAACTTTTGGGCTTGGACTGGCACAAACGCACAGAGTTGGGCTGGACACATCGGTGCAAAAAATGTCAGCGTAGCTGGAAATTTTCTCGCTGGACCTGGAGTTTTAAAAGCGTGCATGGAGTCACTGCAATTTTCAACCGATCGATCACTTGAATCCCGACTTCTTCAGGCATTGTTTGCAGGTGAGGAGGCTGGAGGGGATATACGTGGAAGGCAATCTGCTGCTTTGATCACCATACGAGATCAGCCATTTCCATGGTGTAACCTACGAGTGGATGACAATCCCGATCCCCTAGTCGAATTGATAAGACTATTCGAAGAATTCAAAAAACCTTATTACCAAAATTTTATATCACCGATCAGGTAATTGAATTGTAATTTAAGTTCTTGAAAGCCTATCCAATAGAAGCTTGAAAAAAGCATCTGCATTGATTTTATTCATCACAGTCGCATTTGCTTTGCGTTTCGTTACTCCCCACCAGTCAAGAACCGTCATTCCCATTGTCAAATCTGATTGCGTTTCCACGGTTAAATTAACAAACTTCCCTTTGAACAATTCCGGCTTCAGTAGATAGGCAATCACTGTCGGATCATGAAGTGGTCCTCCTGTTGAGCCATATTTTTTCACATCATATCTTTCAAAAAAACTCAGCATCCCTGAAGTAGCATCACCAACGGGAGTTCCAAGTTCTCTGAGACTCTGAATCCAGGGCTTAGGCATCAATGCTTGGTGAGTGACATCCAATGGCATGACAGTCAGTGGACGACCGCAGGAAAAGACAGTTTGGGCAGCATGGGGGTCAACGTAGACATTGAATTCTGCTGCAGGGGTTACATTACCGCCAACAAAATAACCCCCTCCCATCGTGACAATTTCTCTGATTTTCGGTAGAATATCGGGAGCTTTGGCAAAAGCCATCCCCACGTTGGTCAGTGGAGCCAATGTACAAAGGGTGATGGAATTATCCTCGGCTTGTCTTAGCGTTTCAATCAGCCAGTCAACTCCATGTTGCCTCTGCAATGCAACACTAGGTTCTGGCATGTCCCATCCATCCAACCCCGTCTTACCATGAACATGCTCTGCTGTGACTAAATTTCGCATGAGGGGACGTGGACAACCAGCAAAAACTGGAACCTCTGGCCGATTCGCAAGCTCAACAAGTGCCCTGGCGTTACGTGTTGTCAATGGCAGGGGGACGTTTCCAGCAACCGTAACAATTCCCAAAACATCTAATTCTTCGGGGCTTGCCAACGCCAATAAGATAGCGAGCGCATCATCCTGTCCAGGATCCGTATCAATGATGATTTTACGTTTCATTAAATTCCTTTGAGAAGAATCGTTCATAAATAGACCTGACTGAGAGTTAAGCAATCCAAAATTGACATGCTATCAGCATTTAATTTTTGAAAGTATTCTTCTTCATAGAAATAAACTTGCCTTTCATCGGCAAAAAAACTGCAAGTCTAATTTTTTTTAAAAATCAACTGTAAAAATCTTCTCTTTTCTACAAATATTCTATCTTTATCTCAAGATCATTGCACTGACGGTTTCCGCAGCAAAATTACTCTGAAAGATCAATGAAAACCGCGATTGAAGCCGCAAAAAAATTAGGAATTTCTAGCAATGAATTTGAGAGAATCATCAGTGATTATCGAATCAAGCTGATTTCCAATGGCAATGAGCACCTGATTCAAAAAGAAGACTATCAACATTTAAAAGGTTTGTTAAAAAAACAAACCCAAGTAATTTCTTCCAGTGAAACTAAACTTGAAAAAGAGGAAAATCTTCAAGACTTGCAATTGGCAATTAATCCTAGGAAACATGATTTATTGATTAGTGAATTACGCGATCAGATTGGCTTCCTAAAGTCTCAGTTAGAAGCAGAGAGGACCCAAAATATGGAGTTAATCAAACAAGTCAGTCAGTGGCAAGAATTCATGATGAACTTTCAGAGTGAAAATCTCAAACTCCGACAAGAAATTGAAAAATACAAAAAAAATATTTCTAATACCCTAATGTCGGCCTCGATGTCGGAGTTAAATGCTGATGAGTTGGCCAGCGGTCAATTGTATATGGGAGAAAAATTAAACGGATTTTCCGTAAATGAACAACAGGAGTCCCAACAAGCGAATGGTGCACAAGCTATTATTGAGAATTTACTGAGAAAAACTTTCCCTTGGGGAATGCCCTCTCGGCTGCCTTCAAATGTGAAGCATGAATTGTCTAGTCATCTTGCAGAGCAGGGACTAGGGGTCAGCGACTCTCGGCTGAACTCAATCGTTAGTAGCATTCGAAAAAATTGGTAGTTAAATCTAGCCTTTTGAAATCATCATCAAAGGAGGAACAACTAATTCTTTTCCCATGAGGAAAAATTAATGGGAAAAAAAAATGAAACGATTATCATAGCGTTACGTCAGTACCATCACTAATGGATAGTGAACAAAATACTGCAGGTATGCATCAAACATTGGAGTTAAAGATGATTACACTGACCCAACTCACTCAAGATCTACAGATTGGAAAGTCCAAGCTGTATCGTCTGATGGAGGAACTGGAGATCAATCCTCATCAGGATGGTCGACGAAGAATTCTGGACGAAGAACAAATCCAAAAAATCCAGCAAGCAATTTCCTTCCAAGAAGATTCTACTTCCACTCCAAAAATCCGAAAAGGCAAAGCAGATCAAGAGTCAACTCAACAAATCATCGCTTTGAAAGAAGAGTTATTATCTCTGAAAAAGCAGGTAGAAGATCTGAACTTGGAAAAGTCAGAATTGTTGAAGACTCTGGAGTTGGAGAAGCAGATCTCTCAGCGAACCGAGCAAATGATTGGTAACCTCTCAGCGGATATTCAGACACTTAGAAAGGAAGTGGAGGGATTACTCCTGCACAATAGTGCGCCAAGTAGAGTCAATGCAGACATTCCGGCACCATCCCCTGCCGATCATGTCACACCTCTAGAAATGGAAGTGATTCAGCAAGGACTGAACGAGCCCATTCACAATGAGAGTGAAAAAGAAAAAGGTGGATTTGGCATTGGATTATTCGTAATTGCGGCATGCGCCTTCTTGTTCTGGTTGGCAATCACGAGCGAAGAGGGGAGCCAATGGCTTCCTTCCATGCAGGAAAAAGTAACGAAAGCTTTGCAGATTTCGGCATCAAATAGATGACCAATTTTATGTTATTTCCCACTTTCAAGTATAATCCTTTAATTTCGTTTAATCTTATTCTGCAGTGACATGCCAAAGCAATAGTATTGGTCGATGTCATTGAGTGTCTTCGCTGAAGAAATACCCAAAAATTCACATTTTGAAGTTTACCCAATTCATTCATACAAAAATTCACTGGCAAATTGAACTTAGATTTTCTTCATACTTAGCTTAGATACAAGTCAAACGGAGCTGCCAATTAAGGCTGACGCGTGCATTTCAACTGTCAGCAACAATTCTCATTCTTCTTCCCTCCACAAAATTTATGTGTCATCACACCTTGCGATGACCGCTGCTTCAAATTGATAATTCAGGACTTTGAA
This sequence comes from Deltaproteobacteria bacterium, assembly GCA_002683655.1. Classification (GTDB taxonomy): domain Bacteria; phylum SAR324; class SAR324; order SAR324; family NAC60-12; genus JCVI-SCAAA005. Next base: position 187 of record NYTS01000078.1, on the reverse strand, counting down.
AATTTATGCGACGATAATCGGTTTCTTTAGTAATCTGGCGTTGGAGCTTAAGGGTTGTTTAGTTTATGGATGAGCAGTTTCAAAGAAACTTCCAAGATCGTTTTTGATTTGCTGTAGCAAAGCGTTTTCCGATGGAGCCTTGCTAGATCATGCCTCAGTCGGCAGTTGAGTGATTCGATTTGGGTGG
>NYTS01000077.1 GCA_002683655.1 Deltaproteobacteria bacterium | reverse complement strand
TGGCATTCCCAATAGAATCGCCACCACCAAAAGTATGAACAACTTGAAGACTAAGACAGCTAGCAAGACAGCCAGCACCAGCCCAAGATGTTCCCAGAGATAACCAATATCCAGCAGCATGCCGGCGGAAACAAAGAAAATGCTGGTAAAAATCTCCCGGAACGGCAACACGTGTTCAAAGGCTTCGTGGCTATACTCGGACTCTGAAATCACCAAACCCGCCAAAAAGGCACCCAGCGCCAAGGAAATACCGACCTGCGAGAATCCCCAGGCTACCGCAAAGCAGATGCTGACAATGCTCAACAGGAACAATTCCGGACTGCGGGTACTGACCACCCGGTGTAACATCCAAGGGAGAACGTACTGAGATCCCAGCCAGATGAACAACGGTAGACCAAGACCAATCAAAACCAGGCGAAACACATCAAGGCTCGATGTTTCGAGAACTTCTCCTCCCAACATCGGGGTCACCAGAATCATCAGCACCGCCGCAATATCCTGAAAAATGAGAACTCCCAGGCTCAGACGTCCCTGCATTGTCTCCATCTCCCCGCGTTCCTGGTAGAGCTTGAGCACAATGGCGGTGCTAGACAACGATAACAGCATCCCAAGAAACCAAGCCTGCGGGGCTGCCCATCCCAGCAGGTAGTGCGTCACGGCAAAGGTTCCCAACATCGTCAGGACGACTTGTAGTGTTCCACCAACCAGGACGAGTGTGCGAATCTGCCAGAGCTTCTTCAGGGAGAACTCGATACCGATTGAGAAAAGCAGCAGGATGACGCCAATCTCTGCCATCACTTCGACCAGATGTACCTCGTGAATCAACCCAAAGCTTCTGGGGCCAACCAGCATCCCGGTAACCAGTAAACCAACCAGAATCGGCAACTTCACCTGTCGGCAGCCATAGATCACCACTACTGACAGACTGAAAATGATCACAAGATCTCGCAACAGAGGAATTTCCATCCCGAAACAGCCAAAAAATGTTGGAAAGGAGAAGGAAGAAGCCCTTGCTTAGAGCCTCTTGCAATGCCTAGAAAACGGGAACGGACTGCGCTATGGCAGTGTAGACTTTGGCTTGTAAGCCTGTGCTCGTTGGAGCAATTGTTGGGTTTGCTGAGAAGCCTGTTCCAGCAAGGAGGATTGATCTAGGGTTTGTAGGACGTGATCTTCAAGCAAGATCTTTCCATTGACCATGACCGTGCAGACATCTGAGGCCTGAGCAGAGTAGACAAGCAGTGCAATCGGGTCATGGCGTGGAGTGAGATGCGGTTGGGATGTGTTGATCATGATCAGGTCTGCCTGCTTGCCAACTTCCAGCGATCCGATCTGGTGATCCAATCCCAAGGCCTGAGCACCGCGAATCGTAGCCATTCTTAGGACCTCTGAAGCAGGGAGAGCCTTGGCATCTTGATTTTTCCATTTCTGAAGCAATGCTGCCAAGTGGATTTCCTCAAACAGGTTGAGATTGTTATTGCTGGCAGTTCCATCCGTTCCCAAGCAGACATTTACTCCCTGATGCAACAGAGACTGGATGGGAGCAATGCCATTGGCGAGCTTGAGGTTGCTGCTTGGATTATGGGCAATGCTTACCTTTCCTTCCCGTAGCAAGCGCTGATCCTGCTCATCAACATAGATTCCATGAGCCGCTACTACGGGAACCTCAAAACAATCGAGATCAGCCAGCAGTTGAACAGGGGTTTTGCCATGCTGCTGCCGACAGTTCTCCACCTCTTGCACTGTTTCACAGAGATGCGTGTGCCACCCACATTGTAGCCGCAAGGATTCCTGCAAAATTTCACGCAAGTAACCCGGACTGCAGAGATAAATTGAGTGGGGGCCCATTGCAACACGTATCCGGCCTTCTGCTTGGCCATCCCAGTGTTGGTGCAGTTCAACCGCATCACGGAGCATTTGTTCGCCCTGACCAGCATTATCGAACAATGTTTCACAGAGGCAGGCTCTTAAGCCAGCAGCTTCCACCTCTTCAGCAACCTGATCCAGATGGAAATACATGTCATGAAAACAGGTTGTTCCACCTCTGATCAATTCTGCTAGGCCCAGACGGGCACCGATCCGTACGTCATCTAGAGTCAGGTGATCTTCCAGCGGCTTGATCCATTCCATTAACCAGGGCCAGAAGTCCAGATCATCTGCATAATTGCGCATCAGCGTCATCGACAAATGCGTGTGGCTATTTATTAACCCAGGCAGCACGATTCCGTCCTGCCCTTCAAGAATTCGGTCCGGCACAAAGTCTTCTGGGATTTCACCAATTGCAGTGATTTTATCATCAACAATCGCTAGGTCGGTCTGTTCCAACACCTCGTCTTTCTCGTTGGCGGTGACCAGGGTGGTTTGTCGTATCAGTAGCTTCATGAATTGCTCAGACTTGCCAGTTTGCCAGATAATTCTGCTGCTCTTGGGTCAGCGTATCAATCGAAACTCCTGCTGCTTTTAATTTCAAACGGGCCACCTGCTCATCAATCTCCGTGGGCACCGGATGACAGTCTGCGGCCAGCCTACCCGCCTGCTGCACCACATAGCGTGTGGAAAGTGCTTGCAGGGCAAAGCTGGTGTCCATGATTTCCGCTGGGTGACCATCTCCACAAGCAATATTGACGATATTGCCACCTCCCAGCAGATTTAGCCAATTCCCGTTGGAGAGATGAAATCCTTCAATGTTGGTGTACAACTCTCGACGCTCTTTCGAAATTTCCGCCAAGCTCTCCACATCGATTTCTTCCCAGAAATGTCCAGCATTAGCAAGCAGGGCGTTGTTCTTCAGCAAGGGAAAGTGTTCCCTGCACAAGGTGTGACGCCCCCCGGTAACGGTCAATACTACATCAGCAATTGGACATGCGTCTCTGAGTGGTAAGACTCGACAGCCATTCATCATGGCATCGGCGGCCTTGACTGGATCAACCTCACAAACCACTACGTTTGCACCCAGTCCTTGTGCTCTCAGTGCACATCCTTCCCCACCCCAGCCGTAACCGATGATCACCACTGTTTTCCCAGCCAATACCAGGTTGGTGGAGCGCATCACTGCATCCCAAGCCGACTGTCCCGTGCCGTGCACATTATCGAAGAGATACTTGCAACGTGCATCGTTGACCAGCATCACTGGAAAATCTAGTTGTCCAGCCTTGGCACGGGCTCTGGCGCGGAGTACTCCAGAAGTTGTTTCTTCGCAAGCTCCAAGCATCTGTTCTCCATGTTGACGCTGCGACTCATGGAGTAGCTCGACTAGATCTCCTCCGTCGTCAATCACTACATGCGGTTGTAGCTCCAGCACAATGCTCATGTACCGACGCATCTCCTCCGGACTAGCACCATGACGAGCATAGACATGCAGTCCCTCTGCAGCGAGTGCGGCCACCACATCGTCTTTGGTTGATTCCGGATTACTACCTGTGACGGAAACTGTCGCCCCACCGGCCCGAAGTACCAGCGCCAGGTAGGCGGTCTTGGCTTCCAGGTGAATACAGACCGTCACCCGCTTGCCAGCAAAAGGACGTTCCTGCGCAAATTGATCCTCTAACTGATTCAGGATTGGCATGTTGCGTTGTACCCACTCAATCTTTTGTTGACCCTGACTGGCCAATTCTGGTGAAGAGATAATGTTGGACTGCATAATGATTTTTAATATATTTATTCAATCAGAAATGTAGATAGTATTTTTGCCTTTTCCAAGGCCTGCAAAATGTTGAATGATTCTAGTTTGTGACTTGTCTTTTCAGTGCTTCCTTTACATATTCGTGCCGTTTTTCAAATTTTTGTTCGCTGTCCAATCCCAGGTAAAGCCCCGCATGCCCAACTTCATCTCACTGGTCGATTTACTACCACTGATTCCGGAACTGATTCTATTTCTGACCTTGGTGGTGGCGATGTTGGCAGATCTCTTTGTTCCGTCCAACCGTCGCAACGACGTACTCGTCGGCATTTCGCTGGGAGGAATCGTGCTAACCATGCTTGCTGAGATGCAGTTGTACGGCGCTGATTACACAGGTTTCTACGGCACCGTGGTAGCAGATAACTACTCGATCCTGTTGGAATTGGTGTACCTGTTAATCGGACTGATGACCATTCTGCTCTCGCGGCATTATATCACCGAGAACGAGATGAACTTCGGTGAATACTATGTCCTGCTGTTGAGTGCGTTGATTGGGATGATGCTAATGTCTTCGAGTCTCGAGTTGCTGGTGATCTTCATCGGGCTCGAAATCATGTCGATTTCCAGCTACATCCTGGTTGGCATGAAACGCAAGATTCCTGAATCAGGTGAGGCTGCACTAAAATACCTATTGTTGGGCGCTTTCTCCACCGGATTTCTGCTGTACGGCATCTCACTGCTCTACGGCGCAACAGGAAGTACCTACCTCCCAGACATGCTGCAGCAACTACGCCTGGGGGCTGTGGAGACTCCGCTGGCTCTTGCAGGTATTGCACTGCTGACCATCGGCCTGAGCTTCAAGGTGGCAATCGTTCCTTTCCACATGTGGACACCGGATGTCTACAGTGGCGCACCAACACCGGTCACCGGGTTCCTGTCTGCGGCTGCCAAGGCCGCGGGGTTTGCAATCATGATCCGAATTTTGCTAGTTGGGATTCCCTTGGAGCAAGTTGAGGGCTGGGAAACTATCCTTGGTTGGCTTGCCATGCTCACGATGACCATCGGCAATCTGGTCGCCTTACAGCAACAAAACGTGAAGCGCATGCTGGCCTATTCTTCTATTGCACATGCTGGGTACATGATGGTAGCCATTGCTGTAGGCACAACTGCTGCGATTGGTAGCGTTCTCTTTTACGTGCTGGCTTATGCGGTGGTCAGCACTGGTGCTTTTGGCATTCTGACTATTCGCAATCGTGGACGGATTCTGGAGACTTACGAAGACCTGCACGGCTATGCGCGAACCAACCCGATGCTTGCACTGGGTATGAGCTTGATGATGCTCTCACTGATCGGCTTGCCCCTGACGGGGGGCTTTGTTGGGAAACTACGGATCTTCGGAGCTGCACTGGAAGCCGATTGGATTCTACTAACGGTCGTTGCAGTTCTCAACAGTGCACTTTCGGTTTACTATTACCTGCAAGTCATCGCCTGCATGTATCTGAAGGCAGGCGAAGAAACCTCTACAGTTGTAGAAACTCCACCACGACTGGCTTCTTTCGGAGTCGGTTTGACCGTCTTCGCTACGCTGTACTTGGGGATCTTCCCTGATGACTTTCTCCTGCTCATCAACGAGTCCGTGAGGTCTCTGCGATGAGGTGCCTATGCCAATCAGAGGTCGATATCTTGCATACGGTGCCCATCAACTCAAGGGATTTAGCCTGATTGAGGTGATGATCGTTGTTGCGATCATCGGCATTCTTGCAACCCTGGCTTATCCCAGCCTGGAAGGCTATCTGCAACGAGCCAAGCAAAGCGAAGTCAAGACCAACCTGGTGGCAATCCATACGGCAGAAAAGCTCTGTCATGCCAGTAATAGAAGCTACACCGATGACTTTGCAGCTCTTGGAGTCGGCATTGCGGACGATGCCATTTATAGCTACGGCATCACGGCCACCGCCAGTACCTTCACCGCCACGGCAACTGCCAACCTGGATGACGATGCAACTGAAGACACCTGGACCATCAACCAAGACAAGCAATTGGTACAAACCACAGACGACCTCACTGACTAATTTTTTATTTCTCCTACTACCACCGCTACTACTCTCTGGCTGTCTGGCAAAAACCGTCTACTACTCTGACCCGCCCAATTCCGAAGCACTACTGCGCACATCTGCCTTCTCGCTGGAACGTTTTACAGGACGTCAAGCTGGTTTGTTTCGTGATATATTTATTCAAGAAGTCTATCGAATCCCTAATTTCGACTATCTGGATGAAGTAGGTGAGACACAACGCGAATACACCGCCCTGGTTGCTGCAGAGGTTGAACTTTTTTCTGTCCGTGATGAAGAAGAGACTCGCGGGAACACCCGAATTAATTTACGACTGCGCAATGTGATGATCCAGGAGCCTGGTCAAGAGATTGCGACCCCTCGACAGGCTTTTGAATTTGAAGAAATTCCTTTCAGTGAACGGGTGATGCACCGCACCTTGGATTTGGAGATTCGCTTCTCTTTCCTAAACGCTGGGAGCCGACAAGAGTTATATCAGGGAAATGAAAAAATCTCTTTTCAGCAGAGCTACCTAGGAGAGGCAGAGATTCTGGCGATGCCTCCTGCTGATAGCGAAATGATGAGGCTTGGGCGCTTACTTGTGCAGCGTATGCTGGATCGTCTAAATCCTGTGCAAAAAAATCGCACTCTCGAGTTAGAAGTCGGCACCTCCCCCCTGCCTTGGAGTGGCGACACCGTGGACTTGGGGCATCCAGGAATCCTGCAGGCTAACCGCTATGCTGTCAGTGGAGATTATGACCGCGCGCTGAAAGGCTGGAGTTACGTAGTCTTTGAGCCTGTATCCTTTGGCGAATCCGAACGCTTCACCTTCGGTAGTGAACTCTACACGCGATTACGCCAGGCAAGATTGCCTCAAAACACGCTCAAAGCTCTATTGCGCTTGTATGGAAAATCCTATTCACTGAAAGAGATAGATCCTGTACTGATCGCCCTGCTAGAACGTCAGGACTTTCAGCGCTACAGCGCGATCATCAAGTTCTACGCCCGCACCTCGCGGCCTCAAGATGGCCAGAATCTAGCGGCTGCACACTTCAACCTGGGCTCTGTGTATCGTTTGCAGCAACGGTGGCCATTGGCAGCTTATCATTTTGCACAAGCCAACGCCTATCAACCAGGCATCAAGTATGCGCAAGCCTGGACCGACATGCAAATAGCCGCTGGCAGCTACAATCCACTGGACAATTTAGCAGAAAATACTATCGAAGCCGCAGGGACCACATCACCACCTGAAGATGCCTTGGTGCAGCCTCGTGCTGCCAGCGCTATCACTCAGCCTGTCAGCCAACCTGCGGAAATGGAGCCCACTCGTATTGAACCGGTGGAACTACCGTTTCTCTCTGAAGATCCTGAATTTGGTTTGGAAATCAATTGAATCATCCAAGGAGGAATATGCGTTACCTGATCCTGTTACTGATTGTGACTCTATGTACGAATTTTACGGCATTGGCACGCGAAATCACAGTGACTGGAGTGGCAACGATCTATGACGAAAATATTGGTGGTGCACGGACTCAGGCCTTGAAAAACGCACAGCGCGATGCTGTTGAACAAGGTGTTGGAGCCTACGTTGATGCGACCACGCTGACCCAGAATTTTGAGGTCATCCGTGATGAAATCTTCAGTGCTAGCCAAGGATTCATCAGGGAATTTCAAGTCTTGCGAGAAGGGCGCTCCAGTGGAGGTTCTGCCTACGAAGTGGTGATCCGAGCAGATGTCCAGGACAGTCGAATTGTCGATACTCTGACGGCACTCCGAGTGTTGCACCAGAAGATGGGTAACAAGCGAGTGATGATCGTGTATGCGCCAACCGATCCGAATGCTTTACCCCGCGACATTGGGCCTGTTAGCACAACCTTGTCTGTGATTCGGGATGAATTCAACCGCATGGGTTTTCGTGTTTTCAATGAGCAGGCAATGGAAGAAGTCTACCGTACTATTGAACAAGCTGCATTGGTAGATCGCCCAGTAGACAACCTGATTGCCCTGGCGTTGGATCAACAGGCGGAAATCCTAGTACGCTTCGAACTAGTCGGTGGCAAACGGGATCAACGTGGTGGCGTATTCTATGCGACCAAGGCGACCGTGAGACTCAGTGTCTATGATGCCAACACAGGCCGACAAATTGCTGATGTAGTTACCTATGGCAAGGAACTTTCCGCTAACCGGCCTGGTTCTTACGACTGGTTCAACATGCTGGGCAAGGCAGGCACTCGGGCTGGTAAAGATGCTGCTCAGGAAGCTATTGATCGAGTACTGTCCTACTACCAGAGCATTGGCGATATCGGCAACGCCTATCTGCTAGTCTTCCGAAATTACAGCATCGAGGAAGAAGATATGATCCTCGACTATCTTGAAAACACTCCGGGATACCATCAACTCAGCGAACTCAAAAACACGAATCGCTACATTGAGATTGAGCTGTTCTCTTCCGAGGACAAAAGTCGTCTGCGACGTCAGATGCGCCGTGATCTACAAGAGAGAAATATTCCTCTGGTAGCCCAAGAGGCTACGGGTAACCGCATCGTCTTCCTCAATCCTCGAGCCCCTGCCAGCGAAGAAGTAGCTGCACCAGAGCAGTTGGAAGTACGCCAGTAGCTCACCCTACCTTCATTCTGATCAATTTCCTTCTGAATGAGGCGGCAGGGATTTTAGTTTGCAACATCAATCCAGTCCGCCTAATTTTTCCCTCATTACCTACAAACCTCACTTACCGGACTTCACTATGTTCGGTCGCCTACTTTTCTTAGACTTTCTGGAGAACTCATGAGCCAATTTGATGTCGTTGTGATTGGCGCAGGACCTGGTGGCTATGTCGCTGCAATTCGTTCATCGCAGCTCGGACTGAAAACCGCCCTGATTGACAAATCACCCACCCTTGGGGGAACCTGCCTCAACGTGGGCTGCATTCCTTCCAAGGCCCTTCTCGATTCAACCGAGCACTACTACAATGCCAAAAATCACTTTGCGACCCATGGGATTGATGTCTCAGGACTGAGTCTCAACTGGGACAACATGAAGAAGCGCAAAGATGAGGTAGTTTCGCAGACTTGCGATGGTGTGATGTATCTGATGAACAAGAATCAAATCGAGGTGTACCAAGGCCATGGCAGCTTTGTGGATGCCAATACAATTCAAGTTTGCAAGGCAGATGGCAGTACAGAAAATATTCAGACGAAAAACACCATCGTTGCCACTGGTTCTGAGCCTTCTTCACTGCCCAATATACCAATCGACGGTAAACGTATTATCACCTCTACCGAGGCGTTGTCCCTGCCCAATGTCCCAGAAACCATGCTAGTGATTGGTGGAGGAATCATCGGTTTGGAAATGGGCTCTGTCTACGCTCGCATGGGTACCCAGGTCGCTGTGATTGAATTCATGGATCGCCTGATTCCCACCATGGATCTCTCATTAGGTAAAGAAATGCAGAGAATTCTGCGTAAGCTTGGCATCAAGTTTCACCTGAGCCATGCTGTCCAGCAGGCTGTTGCCAGTGATGACAAGGTCGTGGTGACTGCCAAGAATAAAAAGGGTGAAGAAGTGAGCTTTGAGGGTGAATACTGCCTCGTAGCTGTTGGGCGTAAACCCTTCACAGATAGCTTGGGCCTCGATAAGATCGACCTGCAAACCGATGAGCGAGGCAGACTCCCTGTCAACGACCAGCTGCAGACCACCGTACCCGGAGTTTATGGGATTGGTGACGTCATCCGTGGAGCAATGCTGGCACACAAAGCAGAGGAAGAAGGAGTGTTCGCCGCAGAAGTCATTGCTGGACAGCGCCCCCACATGAACTATCGAGCAATTCCCAGCGTGCTCTATACCTGGCCAGAAGCCGCAGGTGTCGGCTACACAGAGCAGGAGTTGCAGGAGGCTGGGCGGAGTTTCAAAGTTGGTTCCTTCCCATTCAAAGCCTTGGGACGTGCCCGGGCAGCGATGGAAACTGATGGGTTGGTTAAGGTGATTGCTGATCAGGAAACTGATGAAGTGCTCGGTATCCACATGGTTGGAGCCCGGATCGCAGACCTGATTGCAGAGGCTGTCGTAGCTTTTGAATATCGTTGCAGCGCTGAGGATATTGCAAGAATGTCCCACGCTCACCCAACTTTTGCGGAAGCAATCAAGGAAGCTGCACTGGATGCTACAGACAAGCGAGCGATCCATATCTGATTGATTATCCGGACGATCTTTTTGGTTGTCCTCTCCCTTTGTCAAGAATGTCGGTTCAAGGAGGCCAAATGCTGCTGCGCCAACGAGCCTTTGTCGTGTTCTGTGCCAGTTACCTGCTGACCCATGGTTGGGCCATTGCACAAGAAAATGAACAAAGTGAAAAAGCTCTGTCGGAGACCCAGAATGCACTACAGCAGGTTGAAGGTGTGCTCCAGCGTACTGAATCCACAGTACAGGAGGCAGAAACCCAGGCTGCATCTGTACAGTCTGAACTGCCAGAAACTGCAACTCCTGAAGAGGCCACCATTGATCCTGTTGAACTGGCTAGTGATTGGAAAAAAATCTTTGATCAGGCGATGCAAGAATATGAATTCGGGGAACTGGAAAATAGCCTGAACAAGGCTCTACAAGCTCGTGAGTTGGCAGATCAACACTTCAGGCTACGAGATGAACGAACCCTTCGGGCTTATTTACTCCAGGCACTGTTGTATGGAGAACTTGGAGAACTTGAAACCGCCAACGAGCTCTACCAAGAGACTCTAGTCATCGCCATGGAGCAGCAAGGTACCAACTCCAACATCGTTTTGCAGATTCTTGATCAGTACGGAGGATTCTTTGCCGAGTTGGGTGAATACGAGATGGCCGATGTCGTTTATGAAAAAGCCTATCTTGTATCTACTGAAGCCTTGGGGGCACAGGATCCCCGAACCACCCTGCGCTTACAAACCTTGGCAAACAACGATGCGGAATTGCAACGCTATGAACTAGCAGAGCAGCGCTTACAGAATGCTCAAGCAACTCTCGTGACAGCAGTTGGGGCAGAAGCTTTGCCTACAATCAATGTTTTGGAAGACCTAGCACAGCTTTATCAGCGCCAAGGCAAATTACGTCCTGCTCTAGAACCACTGGAGCAGAGTTATGCCCTACGAACAAAGGTTCAGGGGCCTGAGGAGACACAGACGCTGGAAACCAAAGAAAGATTGGCAGAGTTGTATCGACAGTTAGGACGTCCCGACGAAGCGGAGCCAATGTTCCTGGAAGTGATTGCAACGGCAGAGCAACTACTTGGAATTGCAGATCCACTAGTTGTCGACGCAAAAAGTCATCTTGCTCAACTCTATGAAAATACTAATAACTTTGTTGCATCCCTTCGCTATTACCAAGAAGTATACGAAATCGACCAACAAATTCTTGGTGATGCTCATCCAAACACAGCAGGTGATCTGAACAATCTGGCTGGCATTTACCGTCGGCTTGGCCAGTTGCAGCAATCCGAAGCCACCTATCGACAGGCACTGCCAGCAATGAGCGCTGCACTTGGTGAAGGCGCACCTCAGACCATCTCTATCATGAACAACTTGGCTCTTGTCCTGGAAAGCCAAGGACTCTATGACGAAGCAGAACCACTTTATCAGAAAGCACTGGCACTTTCCCAAGTGGAGCAAGGCACAGAGCACCCAACCTCACTAGCGCTCAACAACAACATTGCCATGCTCTACGAGGCGCAGGGAGACTTCAGCCGAGCGGAGCGGACCTATCAGCAAGTCATTGAACTCAATAAGAAGGTCTTCGGTCCAACTCATCCAAACACGGTGGCCAGCATCAACAACCTGGCCTACCTC
>NYTS01000076.1 GCA_002683655.1 Deltaproteobacteria bacterium | reverse complement strand
TGAAGAGTTGTTGGAGGTGGTACACCAGTTTCGTTTGTGGGAGGGAGAAGAGGAAGAAGAACGTGAAAGTCCAGCTGCCTTGCCTGAACCTGGAGAAAATGAGGAATTAGAAAATCACTCTATAAGAGAGACAACCGACTCCTTATAATTCTGTAACTTCTGGCCCTAGTGTTTCTATAATCTTGTTACCTAAGATTGCGATCGACGCTTCCGGAGTGAAAAGCTATCACAGCAAATTCTAAGGAACTGCTTAATAAGCATTATAAATGCAGGTGAAATGAATTCTCATCGTCAAGGTCGCAGGCTAATGCTTTTGCTTCTAATCGTTGTTGGTTTGTGGATTCCACAGACTATTCAAGCAAATACGGTCATCCTTGAGGATATGGTGGTTTCTAAGTGTTTCAGACAGGGGCTCTGTGAGATGGGCTATGCTGCAGGAGTCCCCAGCAAGGAAGCACAAAGTTTTGGATTCCATTTGCCAAAACTGATGGTTCAGTTGAGAGAGTTTGAGGAAAAATCACTATTGCGGCTGGATCCCAACTGCTTCAAAGATGCCAAGTGGCAGTCCCAACTTTGGGAGGCAACAGTTGCAGAGATGCAGAAAAAAAATATCAAGCTGGTTGGTGAGAAATTTAGGCGCTCCCTGATTACCTATACCTATGTTAACGGCAAATCATTAGGTGAAATCCTGCGTCAACTCAGAGCTCAGGTTAGCTGCTGAAATATCAGACACCTTCGTCTCCTGATCCCTCCTGTTTCAACACCAGAAGCAAAAGCCTTCTGAAAATTCAGGCCTGTTCAACCTTCCCACTGGCATCTGGGGTCACAATCAGTTACTTAGGGGAACACTTGTTCCTCAAACCATCGAGCTAGGACCACTGATGCAGTATTCCATTGCGACCGTTTGCCTGTCAGGAACCCTCCGACAAAAGATCGAGGCCATTGCAAAGGCTGGTTTTCAAGGGATTGAAATCTTTGAGAATGATCTGATCACGCATGATGGTAATCTGGGTGAGCTACGGCAATTACTAGCCGATTATGGACTGAAAGCATTAGTCTATCAGCCGTTTCGAGATTTCGAGGGAATGCCAGAACCCCTGCGAAGCCGTGGATTTGCCCGGGCAGAACAGAAGTTTGAGTTGATGCGAGAAATTGGTACCGACTTGCTGATGATTTGCAGCAATGTCTCTCCCAAAGCGATAGGAGGCATCCAGCGGGCTGCAGAAGATCTTTTTGAACTCACTGAATTGGCTGCCAAGCAAGGCTTGCGAGTCGCGTATGAGGCACTGAGTTGGGGTCAGCACGTCAATGACTATCGGGACTCCTGGGAAATTGTCCGCCGAGCCAACCACCCTGCCCTGGGACTCACACTAGATACCTTTCACATCTTCTCTCGCCAGACGGAGCTGGATAGCATTGTCAACATCCCTGGAGATCGAATCTTCCTGGTTCAGGTGGCGGATGCTCCTCAATTGACCATGGATCCTTTCTCCTGGAGTCGTCACCACCGCTGTTTCCCAGGCCAGGGAGAACTAAATTTACAGACTTTCATGGAACGCTTACGAGCAACGGGTTTTGATGGGCCGTTTTCGTTGGAGATTTTCAACGATCAATTCCGGGCCAGTGATCCTTTCCGTCATGCGCGTGATGCCTACCGCTCTCTCGTCTACATGGCCCAGGAGACCGAGTCATCGTCCAAGGTGATGACGAAGAGTCGGAGTTTGCCAAAGGTTGACCAGCCAATAGGTATGGACTTTATCGAATTTGCTGTCGATGAATCGGAGCACCAACAGTTCGCTAGTTTTCTTCAAAAGACAGGATTTACTCATGTTGCCACCCACAAGGTCAAGCGAGTGGAGCTTTGGCAACAGGACGGCATCCGCTTGGTCATCAATCGTGAGTCTCAGAGTTTCGCGCAGAGATATCACACAGAACATGGACTTTCTGTCTGTGCCTATGGGCTGAGCTGTCCAGCTGTCCCTGGATTGCTTGAGCGAGCTACCAAGTTGGGCTATCAGGTTGAATATGTGGATCCAGAGTATGATACTCATGGGATTGCAGCGATTACTGGACCCACAGGAGCTTTGCTCTATCTGGTGGATTCCAACGATCCCTCTCCCCATTGGGAGAGGGAGTTTATTTATCATTCGGTCGATCGAAACTCATATCTATCCAGGGTGGATCATGTTGCGACAACTCTGCCTTTAGACCAAGTTTTGGAAGCGACATTGCTCTATCGGGCTCTCTTCCAAATGCAGGCTTCTCCTTCGGTGAGTCTCCCTGATCCCTTGGGTTTGGTCAAAAGTCAGGTGATGGAAGTGGAAGATCGTTCGCTGGCAATGACACTGAACAGTACCCTGGCAGAGAAGACCGTGGTTGGTCAAATTCAATCACGTTATCGAGGATCTGGGGTGAATCATATTGCGCTGGAAACTAGCGACATCCTTGCCTTGGCAAAATATCTGGAACAACAGGGAACAGAGGTCATGGAAATTACCGGTCATTATTACGATGATCTGGCTCCACGCTTCGGTTTGTCTACAGAGCTTATTACACAGCTGCAGACTCACCACATTCTTTATGATGAAGACGAGCACGGATACTTCTATCAACTCTATACCCGCTTGTTTGAGAAACGCTTCTGTTTTGAATTTGTTCAGCGAGCAGGTTATCGGGGGTATGGAGCACCAAATGCTCAGATCAGATTGACGATGCAGGCCCGTGAATTGGAGCAGATGTAATTGTTTGAAGGTGTTTTTGGCCACACGAGAATATAAAAATTAAGCATAAGAAAGGACTGATGACCCAGTTGATTTCTGGATATACCAACTTGATTGCGCATATTGGTTGGCCCACAGGAAGCTTTAAGGCTCCGATGATCTTTAACCCTTATTTTGAACAAGAAGGGATTGACACCTTGGTTGTGCCAATGGGGTGCAAAGGTGAGGACTATCCGGGGTTTTTCAAATCCTTGTTTCAGTTGCAGAATATTATTGGAGCATTGATCACCATGCCTCATAAGGTGAGCACTGTGGCAATGCTTGATGAGGTGAGTACTGCCGTTCAAGTCTGTGGAGCCTGCAACGCTGTCCGTAAAGAAGCAGATGGTCGGTTAGTTGGGGACATGTTTGATGGACAGGGTTTTGTGCGCGGGCTCGCACGCAAGGGACGACCTGCCCAGGGTGCCTCTGCATTGGTTATCGGCTCAGGTGGTGTGGGCTCTGCGATTGCGGTTGCCATGGCAGAGACTGGAGTGGGGCGCTTGGCACTATATGATAACCGCCCAGAGGTGATGGAACAGCTCGCTAGTCGGCTCCAGCAGTTCTTTCCAACGTTGCCGATTCAGTTGGGCAGTAACGATCCTAGTAGGTTTGAAATCGTGGTGAACGCAACCCCGATGGGAATGGAGCCTGGTGATCCATTACCGATTGAAGTTGGCCGGATATCACCAACTGCGATGGTTGGTGAAGTTGTGATGAAACAGGAAGAAACCCCATTTGTTTTAGCCGCGCGAGAAAGAGGTTGCTTGACCCAGATTGGTACGGATATGTTGTTTGAACAGATCCCTGCCTACCTGGAGTTTTTGAGACTGCCGACCACAAGCGCTGAAAATTTACGTTCTCTCTCACACATTCGTTACCAGTGAAAGGTTCCCATGCAACTCCCCTCCAACCCGTTCAAAGCCAACATTCTCAATGGACAACGGCAAATCGGCCTTTGGTGCTCCATCAATGATTCCAATATTGCAGAGATGTTGGCGGCTTGTGGCTTTGACTGGCTCTTGTTTGACACCGAACACACGCCGATGAACCCCCAGGAGGTGCTGCCTCTCCTCCAGGCGGTGGCGCCTTATCCTGTTCACCCGATTGTCCGGCCAAGCTCGCTGGATCCAGCTGAGATCAAGCGTTTTCTCGATTGTGGGGTCCAGTCGCTGCTGATTCCTTATGTCCAGAATGTTGAGGAAACTCAACTGGCAGCGGCTTCTGTGGCCTATGCTCCCGAGGGAATTCGCGGCTTTGCCGGCATCACCCGGGCGAGTCGATACGGAACAATTCCAGACTATGCGAAGCGAGCTCGTGAGGAAATATGCCTGATGGTGCAGATTGAAACTCAGGAGGCCTTGGAGCAGCTGGAAGCCATTGCTCAGGTACCCGGAGTAGATGCGGTCTTCATCGGTCCAGCCGATCTGGCAGCCAGCATGGGCTTTCCTGGAGAACCAAGCCATCCTGAGGTCAAAAAAGCCTGTTTGGAAGGGATTCGGCGAATTCGAGCAGCTGGCAAACCGGCAGGATTTCTAACGCTAGATCAGGAGTTTCTGCAAGAGATCATCGAAGCGGGCTGTCTATTCCCAGCGGTGGACACGGACTATGCGATCCTGCGCCGAGGAGCGGTCGCTCAGTCAGCGAAATGGACATCCGTCAGTTGAGGCTTTTGGCCACTGAGTACAGATGAGGGAGGGGTCAGCTAGTTCTACCGAAGTCGTCATCAAAGCGTTCAATGTCATCTTCTCCAAAGTAGCTGCCGGTTTGGACTTCAATAAAAACCAACTCCTCAGAGCCGGTGTTTTCGATCCGATGTTTTGTAAGGATCGGAATATCCACGGCATTGCCAGCGCTGAGGATTTTTTCAGACTCATCTAGTGTCACAAGGGCCTCTCCCTTGACGACATACCAGTGCTCTGCACGTTGCTGATGCCGCTGTAGGCTCAGACGCTTGCCAGGTTGAACAACAATGCGTTTGACCTTGTGGTTTGCTTCGTCGGCCAAAACGGTGTAGTGGCCCCAAGGGCGTTCGTCGGTCAGTGCGGTCATGTATGGTTGATTCTTATTGCGTTCGAGTTGTCAGTGAATCCGGAGAATGGTTGTTTTGGGCGGTGATGGGTAGCAGTGGGCGCTCATCCACAGGCACAGAGATTGTCTCTTTGGATTGATCGGCATAGACCAACTCCAACTTGATCACACGACCCACTTCCAGTGGGCTATGCAGCCCAATCAGCATAATGTGAATGCCTCCCGGATGAAAACTCTGGGTCTCCAGGGCAGGGATTAGCACTTCCTCCAGGCGTTGCTTTCTAAGCATCCCTTCTTCATCCTTGGTCATGTGCAGCTCTACCCGCTCTGCTACCTCTGAGTGAACCTCCACCAATTTGCGCAGTTGCTCACTTTCGTTCCGGAGATCCAGGAAGATCGCAGAATTATTCGCATTGGGGGGTACGGCACGGACCCAAGGGTCTTTAATCTGAATTACAGAAGCTGTCGTCTGTTGAAGTTGCTTGGGAGGCTTCATCTTGGAGGAGGAGCAACCCTGCAACAACAGGATTCCAGCACAGATCAGAAGCGTGAAAATTCTCAACATTGTCAGGTGAAATTTCAGGCTGGTTGGAAGAGACGCTTCGAGAATAGTGAAGAATTGTGGAGACCTGGCAAAATTTTGACTACTGCCAACAGACCCAGATCAATCAGGGGTTCAAGGACAATCACACTAAGATAGGCACCACCAAAACTGAGCACCTGAAGCATGTTCTCTGCTCCAAATCCCTGCCCGTAGAAGGCCCAGAATGCAACCCAACTGACGATTCCTCCCTGGTAGACAAGCGATAACTGTAGAACCTGTCCATAACTCAGATCCTGGTAGGTGGTCTGCCTGGGAATGACCCGCTCTGCGACGGCAGAAACCAAAAAGAGTGGTAGCAGCAAAGTCGTAACGTTCATTCCATACTGAGGTAGATCCCATGGTGCTAGCAAGGCCCCTTGGGCCAGGAGGCCAATGGCTAGACCAAGAGCCGTGGGAACAAGACCAAACAGGAGAAAGAGAGTGGAACCAAGAATCAAGTGGATTTCTGAAACTCCAACTGGTGACGATGGTAGAATCTCAAAGAAAGAGAACACCAAGACACTGGTAAAGATTGTCCTGCCAAGCAGGGTGTTCAGTCCATGCTGTACCAGAAATTCCCAACAATAACGAAGCATTAGACCACCAGCGGTGAGTGCAGTTCCAACACTAAGTAGCAATTTGGCACCTTGAACAACTCCGGTTTCGATATGCATGGGAACTCCTTGGCTGAGAATTGAAAGTTGAGATGCCGATGACTTCTTGGGCTAGGCAGCAAAGCAAGCGCCAAAACTAGGCAGCACTGTTGGAAGAGTCAAGCAGTTGCGGCGAAAGTGAACTCCCACTTGTGAATATCCAGCGGTCCGAAGAAACTGCAGCAATTCTGTTTGAATCTGTCACTGTATCAGAACGTCTCCAAACAAAGGAAGCAACTATGATTGAATTGTATGAATTGGCCGCTACAGATGATAATCAGGTCTTCAGTCCCTACTGCTGGCGAGTTCGCTTGGCACTGCATCACAAGCAATTGCCATTCAAGAGCATTCCTTGGCGCATGACCGAGAAGGACCGAATTGCCTTTGCCGATTCGGAGCGGGTGCCTGTACTTGTTGATGGAGAGCAAACATTGGCAGATTCTTGGAAGATTCTTGAATATCTTGATGAACGATATCCCGAGCACAGTCTAGAGATGCATCGTGGGGAACTGAGGTTTTTACGGCATTGGACAGAAATAGTAATGTTTCCAGGAATGAGCCGGATGATTGTTGATGAGATCCACAAGACCGTTCATGAGAAAGATCAGGACTACTTTCGAGCAACACGTGAAAAAGTTTTTGGGATGCCACTCGAGGAGGTTGTGGCTGATAAGGAAGTCAAGCTCGAGGAATTCCGCAAGTCATTGAATCCTCTCCGAGCTACACTAAAGGCCTTTGATTTCTTAGGTGGCTTTCGGCCAAATCTGGCGGACTACCTAGTGTTTAGCGGTCTGATGTGGGCGCGTTGTACTAGTCCAATGCCTCTGCTGACGGAGGATGATCCAGTTTTTGCCTGGCGTGAGAAAATGTTAGATCTTTTTGGTAGCATGGCGAGGTCGGTTCCTTGTCGGGAGATCAACTAATTTGAGACAATTACCAGGGAATTTCTTTGGATTTTTCTGACAAATTACAAAATTATGCACCCTAATGTAAAATAGAATTTTATTCTGCAAGCTATCATCTCTACACCCTATGAATAACAGGGATGTATCGAGAATTAATCTGAAGAAATAATTTAAAGTTATCACATAAATGTAGCATTAAAATAGCTTTCAGAATTTTTCAATTTCCTTGCTGAAGTTGACAGCATACTTTCAATCCTGTATAGTCGGATTCAAATGGAATTAATTGTTGCATCTCATTGACGAGTTTCTTAGCGTATACATTGCGATAAAATAAACTTAATATTTTATTGAAATAATTAGATATTTTATTGAAACTAATCTTAGGAGAAGAACTCTTTTTTTTCATTGTGGAGATCCTCTTTTTGATCCACAAATAGCCTGCCAGAATTCACTCAATTTCGCTTGAATTCCCCTCCATGGGAACCCCTTTGGTACCGGCTGATTCAGCATAATCTGAAATCCAGGAGAAGCTATGTCTTTTCATTCACTTCTGCACAATTTTCATAACAAATTTCAATCGAAAATGTCGCGCGCCGTACTGACCAGTGCCATCACGCTTGGTGGCGCGATGGCACTCGCCGGCACAGCTGCCGCGGGTGGCCACAGCAAATGTGGCAAGGTTACCATTGCCGACATGAATTGGGCTTCAGCCTCTCTGATGGCCAATGTTGACGCAATCATTCTTAAGGAAGGATATGGGTGTGAGATCGAGATCATACCTGGTGATACGATGCCAACCTTCACATCCATGAATGAGAAGGCCAATCCGGATGTGGCTAGTGAATTGTGGATCAACGCTGTACGTGAGCCCCTGGGAAAAGCAATGTCTGAAGGTCGCTTACATTCCGCAGTGAAAGGGCCAATTACCGGACTTGGTGAAGGCTGGTGGGTAACAGAACAGTTCGCCAAAGACCATCCAGACTTGAACACAGTTGAGAAAATCTTGGAGCGTCCTGATCTATTCCCATATGCAGAAGACAAGAGTAAGGGCGCCTTCATGGGCTGTCCAGCTGGATGGGGCTGCCAATTGGCCAACATCAATATGTTCCGAGCTTTCGAAATGGAGAAGAAAGGTTGGGTATTGGTTGATCCGGGTTCGTCAGCTGGTCTTGATGGATCAATTGCCAAGGCATCTGAGCGAGGCGAACCGTGGTTCGGCTACTACTGGTCGCCAACGGCCATCATTGGCAAATACAACCTTCAAAGCGTTCCTTTTGAAGCTCCATTCGCAGGTGCAGACAACTGGGATGGATGTATCGCCAAGGCGGAGCAGGAGTGTGCAAATCCAAAGCCCTCTGCTTGGACAGAATCTGAGGTCCACACCGTAGTGACAGATGAGTTTAAAAATAAAGGTGGAGTCGCTTTGAACTTCCTCTCCAAGCGCATTTGGCCTGGATCCGTGATGAACGGTATGTTGGTTTACATGACCGACAACCAAGCCAGCGGAGAAGACGCAGCGATTGAGTTCCTCGCGACGAAAGAAGACGTCTGGACCAAGTGGGTTCCAGCTGACGTTGTCAAGAAAGTAAAGTCCGCACTCTAATTCTGAAATGGGGGGCCTACCGTAGGATTGTCCTGCCACGTAAGCCCCCCTGCTTCAGGAAAGATAAAAAATGGACTTCTTAGAAGAGATGCCCTCTCTGGGGCGTCGCGACCTGATGAACCTGCGCAAGGGAATTGACGCAGGCTTCCGCTCTTTTTCCCGCTCTTATGGCGAGGACTTGGAAAACTTCTTTGATCCTCTGCTCCAATTCCTGATTTTCTTCGAAAAGCTTCTGATTTCAACTCCCTGGCCGATTATTCTATTGATTGTTGCCGGTCTGACCTGGCTTGGTTCACGAAGTTGGAAAATTGTCGTTGGCTCTGTTCTCTGCTTCATGCTGATTGGTTATCTGGACATGTGGGAAGATACAATGTCCACGGTTGCCATGATTTCTGTGGCAACCCTGATTTGCATCAGCATCGGAATCCCAATCGGGGTATTGATGTCCCGTTCGGATCGGTTGCAAGCCACCATCACTCCAGTCTTGGATGTGATGCAAACCATTCCGAGCTTCGTCTACCTCATTCCCGTGGTAATGTTACTTGGTATCGGTAAGGTTCCGGGTCTTTTGGCAGTCTGCATCTATGCGCTACCTCCGATTGTACGATTGACCAACTTAGGGATCCGACTTGTTGACAAGCAAGTCCTGGAAGCAGCAGACGCTTTTGGTTCGAGCTACTGGCAGCGCCTCAAAGACGTGCAGATTCCATTGGCTTTACCCAATATTTTCGCTGGGGTGAACCAGACGATCATGATGGCTCTGGCAATGGTGGTGATTGCTTCGATGATCGGCGTCAAGGGTTTGGGTATCCCTGTCTTGCAGGCGATTTCCAACCAATATTTGGCGCTTGGGCTTTTCAATGGACTAGCGATTGTTGCCCTGGCAATCATCTTTGACCGTGTCACACAGGCTTTCGGTAAACGGCTTCAACGCCATCAAATAGGAGGACCTAGTGTCTGACTCGGAAGCATTGATCCGCATCGAACATCTCTACAAGATTTTTGGCACACGCCCTCAGAAGAAGTTGTCTTTGGTCAAAGAAGGAATAGGTAAACAGGAATTGTTGGAGGAACACCAGCATGTATTGGGACTCTCCGACATCAACCTCGAAATTCCCAAGGGCAGTCTGCAGGTGGTGATGGGACTCTCTGGATCCGGGAAATCTACGTTGATTCGCCACATCAATCGCTTGATTGAGCCAACCGCTGGTGAAATTTGGGTCGGTGCTGAAGACGTGATGCAGATGGACAAGGTTCAACTGCGGGAATTCCGACGGCACCGAACAGCAATGGTGTTTCAGCGTTTTGCCCTGTTACCCCACAGGACTGTACTGGAGAATGTCTCTTACGGATTGGATATTCAGGGAATTGCGAAGGATGAGGCACACAAACGGGCTGAGCGTTGGATTGATCGGGTAGGATTGGCCGGATACGAACAACACTTTCCAGCCAAGCTCTCTGGGGGAATGCAACAGCGCGTGGGACTGGCCCGGGCGTTGGCCACCGATGCCGACATCCTACTCATGGATGAAGCCTTCAGCGCGCTGGATCCACTCATTCGCACAGACATGCAGAACATCTTACTGGATCTTCAGGAAGAACTGCATAAGACGATTGTCTTCATCACCCATGATCTGGATGAAGCGCTCAAGCTGGGAGACCAGATCGCCATCTTGCGTGATGGCGGAATGGTTCAGCAGGGCACAGCACAACAGATCGTGATGAAACCCGCAGACGATTACATCATGGACTTTGTTCGTGATATCAATCGAGCCCGTGTATTGCGTGTACGTGGTGTGATGGAAAGAGAAGGGCTGCCTGAAAATCCAGATGGTGCGATTCCAGAACATATCTCACTTGAAGATGCACTACCTCGCTTGGCTTCGGCTGGTCATGAAGCGGTCCCGGTGCAGAACAAGCAGGGTCAGATCGTGGGCAGCATCACCGTGGAAGCAGTGATCCGGGCGATGATTCGTCCAGACCATGACAATCGCAACTAGTAAATCATCTGAGTCCCATCACTCAGATGATTCTTTCCTCAACAGACCGCTTTAACTGAAGGATCTCTCCTTTTAGTGGTTGCTGCTCCTCACAGTTTTCCAGTATCCAGTTGCAGGTTTTGATGATCGGCGCCCAATTTGGCTTCTTGGGAAAGCGCTTGGGGTCGAGGTAACGCTCTAGCATGTAGGCCCTCGGAGTACTCCCATTCATTGTGATGTGCCAATATCCGCTTTGTTCTCCCAATTCTGCCAAGGTCCCGCCTGTAGCCAGCCGATAGTAGTTCGCAGTCAACTCTAGCAAACGACTTAGATCATTCCGTATTATATCCGGATTCGATTTGTCTAAAAGTCTTTGTGGCTCGTTTTTGAGATCCAGAGATTGATCTGCGATATTTTTTGCTGCAGAAAATTCACTAAGGGTCCAGACCCATTCACGTTTCCCAGCAAAATCCAGTGAATGAACCGAAAGCTGACAGGGCCATTCTTCTTTGTCGTTGGAGGTAAGGATCTGTTGGCTGACTGAGGGTCGAGGGAGGTTGGAAATGGCATTTTGAAAGAAGCCATCTAGGTGCTGTTGCAGTAGTTCTGAACCAACCAAGCCGCTGCGCTTCTCAAAGCCTTGATTGATAAGTATGATCCGGTCCTGTTCATCTGTGACCACGAGTGCAGTGTCAACAGTGTCAAACAGCTTTTCCATCCGTCCGTGTTCTTGAATCAGGGAGATGCGTTGATGTTCCAACTCTGTGAGTAAGTCCTGCATTTGCAGTCGCTGGTGCAGATTCAGCTGAGCTTTGACTCTCATCCGTAGTTCCAAAGCCACCACGGGCTTGATCAAGTAATCATTGGCTCCCAAGGTCAGTGACTTGTGAGTCAAACGCTCCTGTTCGTTCGCGGTAACCACTAGAATTGGTAGCTCCTCAGAGGAATATTCACTTCGAATCTGTTCTATGGCGGCATACCCATCCAGATCTGGCATCATCAAGTCCAGGATAAGCAGGTCGGGTTCATCCGTTGTCAGATTTTCCAGCATGCTGCTGCTATTGGAATAGTTGATGATCTCCAGATCCAGACTTTCCAGAAAATTGATAAAGATTTCAACATTGAGGTCTTCATCATCAACAATCACTACCTTGGCTTTGCCCTTGAAAATTTGCTCTTCAGAATGATTGGGTAAGGTTTCTAACACCTTAGCTTCATCTATTGGGGATTGTTCGTTCTTTTCTTCAAGAGAAAGCACTTCTGGGCCACTAACCAAGGGGAGTGTGAACGAAACAAGGGTCCCTTCGCCGAGGCGGCTACTAATCTGCAGTCTTCCATGGTGCAACTCGATGATGTGCTTGGAGAGACTGAGGCCAAGCCCCATCCCAGAGATGTTGTCAACATTCGTCGCACGTTCATAGTCTTTCTCGATTGTCTTCAGTTCTGCTTTGGGTATTCCTATTCCAGTATCTTCAATAATCACCAAAACTTCTGAATCAGTAAGTTTGGCTTCGAGTCGGATCTCTCCAACCTGGGTGTACTTGATTGCGTTGTTGATCAGGTTGAACAAGACCTGCTGGATGCGGTTCTCATCGACATTTATTTTTGGCAAATTGTCTGAAATCTGTGCCTTCAGATTCAGTTGCTTGCGTTCAATGGCTGGATTAACCAAGGGGAGCATAGTCTGGAAGATCTGTGAGAAATTTGTGGGATGCCGCTCCAGCTTCAGTTTCCCCTCTCGCATGTTTGTAAAATCAGTGATGTCCCCGATCAATTGATTCATTCTCCACCCACTACTGACGGCAACTTCCAGTTTGCGAATCAACGTGGCTGTCAGCCCCGCTTTTTTCTCTAGAATGCTCTCGCACATACCAATCATT
Source organism: Deltaproteobacteria bacterium (assembly GCA_002683655.1). Lineage (GTDB taxonomy): Bacteria > SAR324 > SAR324 > SAR324 > NAC60-12 > JCVI-SCAAA005. The sequence goes on along the minus strand of NYTS01000076.1, from coordinate 3,920 downwards.
CCGGCGAGTGGTGTCCGCAGTTCGTGGGAAGTACGGGCTAGAAACAGGTCTTTATTGTGATGTTGAATTTCCAGGAGATGAGTCAAGCGACGCATCTGCAACTCCCGGTCCTTGTAGAGGATGATCGATAGAATCAGCGGAATGACAGCCCGATAGTTTCCATCCCAGGCATCAAAGATTGGTGGAAGAATTCCTTTGACTGCCAAGAGGGAGAGCATTGGCAAAGAGTAGATTATGGTGAAGACGACCGTAAATTCTTGTAGATGGCTTCTACTCCTCCAAATAGAAATTAGTGCCATGACGCAATAGAAATGGACGAGAATAAATCCAAGAACGATGAACTGAAATGGATTATTGACAGAATGCAAAATGCTTTGCTGGTTAAAGGCTAGAAAGCCCAGCACTAGAAATATGACTATGGAAATGATGAGAACATTCTGGATGTGATTTTGAAACCGAATCTTCGCCAAGCCAGTTTCATGGGAAATGATCTTCAGATAAGCGATTGAATTGACAGCGAGCTGAATACCAAACAATTTCAGATAGACTTCAGAGCCGACGGAGAGTCCTATCAAAAGATAAATCTTTTTTTCCAGCAGCAGTCCGAAGAGTCCGTTGATGATCACAATCAACAACCAAAACTGGTTCTGACTCATACCAACTAAGGCTGTGAGCAGGAAACTCAGTAGAAACAGCCCCATCACCAGCCCCACCACTAAAATACGAAGTTGATGATGATCTTCAAATGCCTCTGGTTCAAACAAGGTGAAGCCTTGAATGGTCCCGCCATGTTGCTGTTTGACTAGGATCAGCACAGCTGCACTTGGATCACTCAACTGGAAGGAATAGTGCTCAGAAAAAGTTGTTGTGAAAGGCCGTAGTGGTTGAATTGCCTGACCTTGAATAACCAGGAAGGCTTGAAATTCAATCAGGTTCCGAGTCTGAAATTCTAGCACGCTTGGGGTTTGCTTTTTTGGTATTTCCACGAAGAACCAGGCATTCCCATGCCGCCATGCCATTTGATTGAATTCGGATGGAGTCCAATCGTTGAACATGGTGGGTTGCTGAAGTAGTTGCCTGGGCTGAAGGGTTTGCTCCTGATCGAGATAGTACTTGACCAATGGACGAAAGCTGTTGCCTTCAGACTCTCTCTGACAGGACCCTAGGAAGAGTCCGATCATCAGCACAATCAACATCCACGATGATAGTTTAGTGAGCACGTTCAGCATGGTTTCCTTAAGCCGAAATCAAGAAGATCACTATTTAATCTGGCTATTATGTTCAGCAATATAGTCTGCAGGTGCAACACCGTTCTCCAAAATACTCCAATATTCTCCTAGCAAAGTGCACAGAAGTTACTAAATTCTGGCAATAGCAATTATTAAGTCTGTCAAATAATTTTATTGATGGGAATGAACTCAAAATATGAGCTATTTATTTAACAAATGAGAGGTTTAAGTGTCTCAAACAGAAGAAAGACATCTGCTCACGGAAGAAAAGAAATTTTCAGAGAAAGATCCCCTATGGCTATTGTTGCTGGGCCTGAGCGTATTGATGGGAGCTTTTCTGTTCTGGTTCCTTCTCATTTACTAAACCTGCAGTGAATGGCTTTCCAATTCGAAGCTATTCAGAACAGTAAATGAGCATGTCGAAAAAAATCTTAGTTGTTGATGACAACGAATGGATCCTCAAGATGATGTATGAGTTACTAGTCCCATCTGTCAAATTCCCCGAGAAGCCTGGAAGCTTGGCAGAAATTCTATTTCCGGGCATGATTGAGGATCAGCCAGAGTACTATCAGGATGACAAGTTAGAGGTGACAGGAACTCACACTGGTGAAGAAGCACTGGAACAGGCCCAGCGCGCGATAACGTTGAAGGAACTCTATTCACTCGCTTTTGTTGATCTAAACCTTGAACAAAACCTAACAGGAGTTGATGTCGCTATTCGCCTGAAACAGCTCGATCCACTATCGAAATTGTGATCGTCACCGCATATTTTGATCGACAAGACAAAGACTATCTTCATCGGACGCTAGGGAGTGGTAAATGTTACGTCCTGCAAAAACCCTTCAAGGCTACAGCAATCAAAGGATTGGTCGGCTCACTTCGCCTCAATCCGTTCGTTCGTCTAGAGCAGACGCGTTCTCCTGAATCAGTCTCGTAGCTTGAAACGTAGTTGAACTAAAAAACTCTACGAAGAAATCAAAAAAGTCCTCAGTCAACATGGGATTTGCTCTGTGCTTTTACTGATGCTGATCGGCTCCATCCTGATGTGAGAAGACCAGCCAATGAATTGGAACTTTTTTGACGATGTCATCGCTCATTGAGGCTGTTTCTTCATTTGGGAGACAAACAGAACAACAAGCAGAGGTTGTTGGCGCTATCATTCGGACCTCAAGAGTAATATAAATTTTCAGAGGGCTTACCTGAAATGAACATTCAGGAAGTACAGGAATTGACCAGTGTCCACAATGTTCTGGTTGCTGAAGATAAACCAATGCTGCGAGAATCTCTACAGCAAATGCTGGGCTACTTCTTTGCGCAAGTAGATGCTGCAGCCGATGGTCAGGAGGCTCTAGATCAGCCGGCTGAAAATAGCTACGATATTGTCCTTACCGACTTAAGAATGCCGAGGATGAGTGTTTCCCAATTGCTCCAGGAGATTCGCTAGCAATCTTCACGGCAATCGATCATTGTCATGAGTGTCCATGATGAAGATGTGTTGCGGCAGGAACTGGCAGCCTACAAGATTCATTATCTGATCAAACCAATCATTTTGGAGGAATTTCTGAAGGTGGTGATTCCAATTTGCCAAAGTCTTCAATTTGGGAATCAAAGTTACTAAAGGTGGTAGCAAGTGAATACTAAGTTTTAAGGAAATCAGAGCTTGCGTAGCATTGAGCTACTAAAGCAGGTGCATTCCTTAAAACTTTGTATAGTCTGTGCAGACTTATTGAAAAATAGTCTGTTCATTCTAAAGCGCATTCCATGAAACAAGAAGATCTTCAACGACTGAAAGATACAGGAAATTGTCCCAGAGGGAATCTGCGCGGTGTGGATCTGGGTGGAGCTAGTCTACTGGAGGCTGTTCTGCGGGAAACCGATCTTTCTCAAGCAAACTTACGCGGGGCTTTGCTCCGTCGAGCCATTCTGGTTCAAGCCAATCTGCGAGAAGCCAACCTGCAAGAAGCCGACTTGAAGGGTGCTGACTTAGAAAGTGCGGATCTCTACCGAGCTGATTTATTCAAGGCGGTTCTTGAAGATGTAGACCTGCAGGATGCCAATCTGGATCAGCCAGATCTCCGAAAAGCAAATCTAGTCAAGGCTGACATGCGAGGAGCCAATCTGTTCAGGGCTAGAATGCAGGGCGCCGATCTTTCTGAAGCTGATCTGTATCGTGCCGATCTGGAGAAAAGCGATTTACGCGATGCCAACCTTTACAAAACCGACCTGCGGGAATCTAACCTACAAGGAGTAAACTTGCAGGGCGCCAATCTTCAGGGTGCCGATCTGGAAGGAGCCAATCTCTTTGAAGCTGACCTGACAGAAGCAAATTTGGAGGGGCTCAGCTTAGAGCGCACCAACTTGGAATCAGCCAAATTCTTCAAAACCATCATGCCTGATGGGCAAACGCATACCAAAAAGTAGCTACGTACGGAATCACCCGATTCTTCAGTGAAGAATTGTAAATCAGACTGGATGTGCGAGCTTTTTCATTCTTCGAATTTCACTCATATTTCCCTGCCCAGCAGAATCTCTCACCCACCACTGGTGTGGTCATCCTCTCTCCCATTCGGCCGAGGTTTTTCAAACAAATGAGAATTCATTCTTCTCCATCAGGGAGAAGATGGCCTTCAGGCTGGATGAGAGAACTCTTCCAAATATCCAACTCGCACTATTTTTTCCAATTCCACAACG
>NYTS01000075.1 GCA_002683655.1 Deltaproteobacteria bacterium | reverse complement strand
TATTGATTCGTCTTCTGGTTATGGAGTGAACACACAATTCACAAGTAGCAATGTGGGTGGAAATTTAGCGAATGACAACTTCAGCATCTCACTCTGGGTAGCCAAGGATGGGGATATGGAAGCTAATGCTACAGCATTAAACACAGGCTTCTACTCAACGAATTCTCCCAACAATAGCTGGGCAGAAAAGACTCAAATCGATGTTGACAGCAGCAACAAGTTAAGATGGAACACAAACAGCCCATCTCAGAATTACAACCTTCAGACAACATCAGCGATCAACACAAGCCAGTGGTATCATATTATAGTAACCCACAATAATGCTGGTGAATCAAAACTATATGTTGATGGTGTACTTGATGATTCAGAATCTGCTGGCTCCCACAAAGCTGGCTTCTATGCCTTAAATGTCGGAATCAATCGTTCTGACAATCCAGCAAAAACATGGAAGGGCTACATCGATGAGGTCAAGGTCTTTGGCAGAACCTTTAGTGTTGATGATGTTGTCACTGATTGTATGAAAGCTGATAATTGTTCTTGGGTTCCGCCAACAGCACCAACTCTAGCTGGAACTGGAAGGGCGCAGGCAATCATGCTGACTTGGAATCAGCAAGTAGGAACGGATAACGCTACCATCTACTGGCGGACAAGTGGTGGAGCCTCTGAAGGCTCACCCACAGCACCAACAGCGTCTGACAATGTAATCAACACCTCTGATAATCAAACATCATATCTACTGACAGGACTCACAGGTGGACATTATTATCACTTTGTAATCAAGGCAAATAATAGAAATGGGAGCAGCCCCGTCAGTTCTGTTTTGGGGAATGTTCAACCAACCAGTTTTGTAGCGAATACTTTTGACACCAACAATGGAGGTATCTGTAAGATTCAAAATGACAAGAGTCTTCACTGTAAGGGGCGCAACAATTTAGACCAATATGATAATGCTAGAACAGCACGGCCTGCTGCAGTTGATGTGTTTGGAATCACAAATGCTGAAACAATCTCACATGACTACAACAAAGTCAGTGTGATCAAATCTGACGGTAGTTATCAGCATCGTGGTTATGATGACAGCAGAGGCTCACTCACAAGTCCTGTCACAGGCGTAAGCAATCCCATCCAAGTTGAACAGGGTTATGATTTTGTTGCTTATCTCATGAGCAATGGAACGATTCGCACCAGAGGTGATAATACTTATGGTCAGCTTGGCAATGGCTCAAACACTAATGAGACTTCTGGTTCCGTTCAAGTCAGTGGAATCACAACAGCAGTTAAGATTGTTACTGGGCAATGGCATATGTGTGCGCTTCTTTCAAACGCTCAAGTATGGTGTTGGGGTGTGAATTCATTTGGTGAGTTGGGCGATGGAACAACAACACATAGAAATGCTCCTGTTCAAGCAAGTTTACCATCAAATACAGCAGTTGACATTTTTGTAGGAGGAAGAACATCTGCTGCCGTTTTATCAAACGGTAAGGTGTACACTTGGGGTTCTAACACTAACAGCAAAGCCAAATGTTCCACCAATACAAATGCTATTTCAACACCGAGAGAACTCACTGTAATTAGTGATGTCAAAGAGATTGATTTTGGAACAGGACATTCTGTGATCCTCAAGAATAATGGGAATGTCTACACATGTGGCACAAATTATACTTCATCAAATGTAGCTGGGAATGCTGCATTTTTAGCTGGCATGAGTAGTAGTGCAGAGAAAACAAATGGAGCCATTCTGATGGATGACTTTAATGGAAGAGTAGTTAGTGTGAGAGCAGATGGTAGTAACTCATACATGTTGCTTGACAATGGGAGTCTGGCTTGTATCGGTGATAATGAATATGGGCAATGTAATAATGATGGCTCAACAATTAATACAGATCAGACTACACCAATAATTATTCCAGACATGTGACTACCAACTGAATCAAGTCGAAGATTGAGATCAATTGGGTCAGTCAGAACAATTGGAAGGGATATATAGATGAGTTCAAGATTTACGAGAGAGCCTTCAGTGCAACGGAGGTGAGTAATGTTTACACTAATGATACCCCATGACAAATGCTCGCTGATTGAAAATTCTAACTAAGCTACAGCAGGTCTGAACTATCTCTGAGCTTTTCTTTAAGAAAGAAAGTTTTAAGTCAGGCAACTGATATTTTATAAATTTTCATATCTTACAGTCGCTGACTTGCCGTAAGGCTGGGTGAATAGTCTTGCAAACCTCACCATTTTTTCACCAATCCCATCTTCACTAGCCCTCACTAACTGCTAGCACGGTTCCCCCTCTCAACTAGGTGGGGTTTTTGAAGCCTCATTGAATCCAAATTTATTTGTAAATAGGCGAAGGTTTTTCAGCTTCTCAAAGCGCTCTCGGCTCTTCAACTAGGAATTGTCCTGACGCAGAGACGCTTTTTTTAGGCGTAGGTCCGTTACGTTGAACTCGAGGGTCAGTGAAAAAAACTGAGACATCAGGTCACTCCAGAAAAGATCAGCAAGCTTGAAAAATCTGACTGCTCTGTCAAAGGATCATCATAAAAATCTGTGCATCCCATCGCTCACCGCTGAGCACCAGTTTTTAGAGCCTTGTTGAGTCAAAAGTTGTTTGTAAATGGGCAAGGGATATGAGACTTACACTCATTGAGTATTGATCTTGCTCCAGTTTTTGATGCACCCCTAACCCATCATGTTTAAGCCTGTCCCTTAATGCAGCATCGTCGAGTCCCGGTCCATTCCCTGGGCATCAGCCAGATTGTCAGCTTTGGGCTGCTGTTTTATGCATTCGCCCAACTCAAAGCGCCGTTAGCTCAGAGCGCAGGTGTGAGCGAAACCACGATCCTGGCTGCGGTCAGTGGAGCCTTAGTGATTCAAGGAATGCTGGCGTTGGTGATCGGCCGGTGGATTGACCGCTTTGGGGGCTTGCGCATCATGCAGGGAGGCTTTCTCATCGGAGCGCTGGGACTTGGTCTGCTCAGCCTCTATCCTTCATTCGTCTGGATTTGTTCCTGTCTTGTGTTGATTGGTGTTTCCTATGCGATGTGCACCTATGAGGTGGCTTTTGGTTCAGCCGTGCAGCTCGACGAACCCAAAGCCCGTCGCAATATTTCAATCATCACTTTCTACGGTGGAGTAGCCTCCACAATCACCTGGTTGAGTGTTGCACCGATGCTGGAGTTTTTTGGTCTCCAGATGACCTGTCTCTGTTTGGCGAGTTTGATGCTGATTGGAGCTTGGCGTTTTTGGGCGCTGGGTCGGCATTATCAACAAGAAACGCTTCGTTCCTCGCTAGACCTTGAGCCCTTCCGCTGGTCGATTTTGACCCAGACCGAAAAGTGGGCTTTGGTGACGATGGGATCGATCAGTACCCTGGGCTATTTGACTTTTACAGCTACAAGTATGTTCTGGATAAATCTCTTTTCTGAGAAATTTGCAGATCCTGCGCTAGCGGTTGTCTTGGCGAGTTTATATGGTCCCTTTCAGGTAGTGGGACGATGGATCGAGATGAAGTTTGGACATCGTTATGATGCGCGGCTCTCTGGAGTGGTGGCGACCTTGCTAATGCCCTTGGCGCTGACGATACTTCACAGCGCTGCGGTCGAGATGGCAGTGTTGGCGATGATTCTGTTCGGGATGGGCCAAGGAGTATTGACAGTGACCTATGGTTTTGTGACGAACCTCTACTTTCGGGCTGCGGTTTACGGCCGTGCCAAGGGAATGATGATTGTGCCCCGAGCAGTGATTGCGGCGCTAGGGCCGAGTATTGGAGGGTTGCTCTATGCGCAGGGGGCAGAACAGTTTCTCTATGTGATGACCGGCCTAATGGTGGGAGCCATGCTGCTGATGGCCAGTCTGTTGCGTCTGCCACCTACCAACGAAATTCATATGCAGCCAAGCAATTCTTGATCAGTTGGATTTAGCAGGCAGAAGTGGCACCCCAAACCCTTGATGGACGATTGAAATGGATACTGTTCTGATTGACAGAACATACGTTAGAAACTAGTTTGGGTAGATGATTCAATCTTTCGCTTGCACTGAAACACGCGCCCTCTTCGAAAGTCGTTTCGTCAAAAAATTTGCTTCGATTGAGCGAGCTGCCCGACGTAAACTGCTGATGCTGCAAGCAGCCTCTCAGTTATCTGACCTAAGGGTTCCGCCAGGTAATCGGCTGGAGTCCCTAAAAGGCAATCGTTTCGGACAATTTAGTATTCGTGTCAATCAGCAATGGCGTATCTGTTTCCGCTGGGCCAATGATGGTGCTCATGATGTCGAGATTGTTGACTACCACTGAGGGAAAAGAGTATGGAGTTATTGGAAGAGATTCATCCGGGAGAGATTTTACAGGAAGAGTTCCTGCGTCCCTTGGGACTTTCGGTGAGGGGATTGGCGAGAGACCTTGATGTTCCCCCGAGTCGGATCAGTGACTTGATTCATGGTCGCCGACCGATCACTCCCGACACAGCGCTGCGGTTGGGCTTATTTTTTCAGCAGGATCCTCGTTTCTGGCTCCAGTTGCAGCTGGAGTACGATCTGCGCCAACTTCAGCGGGAGAGACAAGACGACCTCCGGCAACGGATTCGTTGTCTTTCTGCTGAGCAGATATCTTCCAGATCTATCTAAAGCTTCCTCTGCCAGTTTTCAGTAGCTGAAAAATTGTCCGGTTGCGTCTTTAGTTATTATTTGGAAGCCTGTGAACAGATATTCATATCAAACCTACTCAGTCAAGGGCCTTGCCCACAATTATTTGAATCCAAAGGAGAACCGCATGTCTCTCGGTCATGGACGCCACTACTTATCCATTCCTGGTCCTTCTGTGATGCCGGATCGTGTGCTGCAGGCGATGCACCAGGCTGCCCCAAATATCTATGAAGGAGCCCTCTATGAGACCGTGGAAGGCATGTTGCCCGATCTGCGACGAGTGGCCCGGACTACTGGGGAGGTGGCTTTCTACATCGCCAACGGACATGGGGTTTGGGAGGCGGCCCTGACCAATGCCCTCTCTCGGGGAGATCGGATCCTGGCGCTGAATACCGGTCGCTTCGTGGCACTCTGGGCGGACATGGCGCAGAAGCTGGGTGTGGAGGTGGATCTGATAGACTTCGGCAAGGCATCACCGGTCGAGCTGGATCAGGTGGAAGCGAAGCTGAAAGCAGACTCGCAACATCGCTATCGGGCAATCCTAGTGGCTCAAACCGACACGGCGAGCTCTGTGCGAAATGACATCGCCGCACTGGGGGCCTTGATCAAGTCCACCGGTCATCCTGCCCTGCTGATGGTGGACTGTATGGCTAGCCTTGCCTGTGATGTCTTCGAGATGGATTCCTGGGGGGTCGATGTGATGATGGCAGGAAGCCAGAAAGGCTTGATGACTCCGCCCGGGTTGGCCTTCCTTTATCTGAACGAGCGAGGAATGGAAGCTCGGGAACGGGCTGACCTCGTGACGCCCTACTGGGACGTGCGCCCACGCGTCAAGCCGGATGTCTTCTATGAATATTTCTTTGGTACCGCACCGACTCATCATCTGTTTGGTCTACGCGAGGCGCTGACGATGCTGTTGGAGGAAGAGGGATTGGAGCAGGTTTGGGCTCGACACGCCAAGCTCAGCCAAGCCGTCTGGTCAGCCTTCGAGACCTGGAGCGTAGGGAGTTCGATTCAGCTCAACATCCAGGACCGACGATACCGCTCACACTCGGTCACTTCGGTCTCGATGGAAGCTCCCTATGGCACGGAGCTCCGCAAATGGACGGAACACCGCGCAGGGGTCACTCTCGGATTGGGGATTGGCATGGCAGAACCGGATGATCCGGCTCGACACGGGTTCTTCCGAGTGGCACACATGGGACACGTCAATGCCCACATGACACTAGGGATGCTGGGAGTGCTGGATGCAGGCTTCAAGGCTCTGAAGGTTCCCCATGGTGATGGGGCGCTTGAAGCTGCGAGTCGAGTGCTCAGCGAAGCTTAGATTGAACAATGAACCTTGTCTAGGTTACGAAAGCTCCCACAAATGTTGGTAATTTTCTTTGCCTTCTCCCAACTTGGCGAGGGTTTTCGGATAATCGTTCAATCAAGTTTTTCCATCTTCATTTGAGACAATCAGGCTGAAAGCTGGATGAGGGAAATCCAAAACAACGAATTCAAGGTCGTTGAGGCTTGGGACGGCTGTTGTTTGGAGTTCTGGATTTGCCGGGAGCGGAAGTGCGCCGCTTGCGCTTGAGGTATTCCGGATCGCGGGTGAGATTCCGTGAAAGATAGACGTGCTCATTGGGATTGCCAAAACCTTCTTTCTTGAAGAAACGCAGGGCCTTCTCGTTATCGGCTTCGGTATCAATCAGGATCATCCGAGCTCCCTCTTCGATGAATAAATCGGTCAGTCTGTCGAGCAGGCGTTTGCCGACACCCTTGCCTTGCCAAGCGGAGTGCACTCCCAACCAGTCTACCCAGCCATAGGCCCAGGCGCTTCTTCGTTTCTCCAACATCGCTCCCAAGGCAAAGCCGATGATCTCTCCAGCTTCCGTCTCTGCCACCCAGCAGAATTCATCATCCGTGCTGAAATTGTTGATGAAGTCGGTTTCGTCCCAAGTGCGATAGAGATTGGGCCAGTCTTCCGCGGTGTAGAGTTGTTCGCCCAAGGCATAGACACGATGTAGGTCCTCAAGTTCCATTTCACGAATTTCAAAGCTGCCCTGCACCTTGGTCGAGGAGAGAACCCCTGCACGGATCTTCGAACGTTGGTTCGGTACTTTTGACAGCAAACGATTCACTTCCTGGGCAATCCACTGAGAAGCTTCTCTGGCCTGGGGCAACATGTCCCGTTGATTGATAAAACCATGCACCATCCCCTCCCAGTTCCGCTCCACCACAGTAACCTTTGCATCGCGTAAGCGTTGGGCATAGGCCAGCCCCTCATCCCGCAACGGATCAAATCCGGCCACAATCAATAGAGTAGGAGGCAGGCCTGTTAAGGAATCAGCAAAGAGTACGGAAGCCTCGGGGTGTTTAGGATCTACAGCGGTTGGCAGATACTGCTGAATGAACCAACGCATGGATGCCCGAGTGAGCAGGTAGCCTTCAGCAAACGATTCGTAGGAGGGTAGACTTTGGGTGAGATCGGTCACTGGATAGATCAGGACCTGTCCTGCCAATTTGAACAGAGCCTGATCTTTGGCTCGGAGGGCTACCGCTGCCGCTAGATTCCCCCCAGCGCTGTCTCCTCCGACTAACAGTTTGCACGAATCTCCTCCGAGCAAGTCAGTGTTTTCTGCAACCCATTGGGTGACTGTCAAGCAGTCGTCGAGTCCAGTTGGAAATTGATGTTCAGGAGCCAAACGGTAGTCTACCGAGACCACCAGCAACTGAGCTTCCTGACAGAGTGCTCGGCAGAAACCATCGACTCCGTCCAGACTCCCCAAAACCCAACCACCTCCATGAAAAAAAATCATCACTGGCTATCCAGTGGCTGTGGCAGCTGTGGGCCGATAGATCCGCAAGGGAATTAAACCGTTTGGGCCCTCGCAGTGCCGCTGCTCCACAGAACCAACGGGCTGAGGTTTGCTGAGGTGCCATCGGCGACTGGTTTCTTCTGAGATCTTTCGAGCTTCTGGAGGGGCTAGGGTTGTTAGATCAGGCAGATTCAGGGAAGCACGTAATTGCAGGTAAAGTTGGGCTTCTGGCGCAAGTTTCATAGGGTCTCAGGCTGCATAAATGAGCAAGGAATCAGGATCGGTTCAAGATCCACTGGAATTCAACCGAGTTTGCCACTAAATCAGCAAAGGAAGCCAGAAAAATGATTAATCCTAACACTTGATTTCCCTACTCCGCCTAATCGACACGTCAAATCAACTCAGCTTTAAAAAAACTTTCGCCCAGTAAGAGAGGGGGGACCACGCTAGTGGTGGGTGAGGGATTGGTGCAAATGAGAAAAAATGTGGAAATTAGGGATTTGCAGGAGTTTCCTCGTCCGGCCAACGGCCACCTTCTCTCTCAGGGAGAAGGCAAAGACTTGATTGATGGAGAAAGCAACGCAGCGGAAGCAGTTTTCTAAGGAGAGTGGAAGAGACTATTTCTTAGTGGCCTACGGAGGATACAAAAAAGGGAAGCGGTTTTTAATCGCTTCCCTGTTAGTGCTAAAAGTTAATGAATTACCAACTGAATGGCATTGAGCCAACTAATATTTTAGAGTCTGAATTTTGAATATAATACAGTCTATTTTGTGCTGGGTTAAAATGTAGTCCTTCAAATTTATTTATGGATTGATAAACTTGATTAGTAGAAACTTCGCTGAGATTCATTACCAACCCGTCCTTTGTGATTGTCGAGTTTGATAAATCAAAACGATCACTTACAGAATACATATGAACATCACCATTCAAATTTAGTGTAATGAACTTAGTTCCGTCAGCCTTCCAAATCACCTCATCAATAGCGTCATCATCTCCATATTCAAATGTGTTGTATGATGTTGCGGATAGCTTAGTGATTGTTGAGAAATCATATGATCCCGCCAAATCAAACTCCTGAATTCTTTGAAATGCTTGTTGGTTAGATGCGTAACTATGAAATCCACCAACAATCATTTTTGTACCAGACGAATTGAATTCAAAAGTCAGCGGATGATCTATAGTAACTGCTGAATGTACTTCAATAGAGAATGTTGCTTCTGGCATTGGATTAGTGGCAACTACACTACCAAGGTCGTAAGGAGTTGGCACATTATAGACTCGTATTCTACTTTGATCAGAAGCACTTGAATCGTTAAGAAAAATCAACTTTGTACCATCTGGATTCCATACCAAGTCATTTGTCCAGTAAGCATCGTACGGATTTCCATATGTCAGATTCATAGTTGCTTCACTTGCTGCTGTTCGTACATCCCATGGGGTAGACAAATTGTATTGGACGACTTTGTGGTCACTACTTGCTCGTCCAACAATCAAGTAAAATTTTGATCCATCAGGACTAAACTCAATAGCAACAGCTTTTGTGTTGTCATCTACAGTCGCAACATAGTCAGGTTCACCCTGTGCAGCAAACTTGGGTGATGATATTACTGTTGAACTTTCGTTTGTAGCATCACTGAGTTCACCTGCACCAATGTTATTCACAGCAGCAACACGGAAGTAGTAAGTAACACCTTCAGCCAACGCACCTGGGTATGTCGTAGCAGTAGCATTCTGTACCTGGAAGAAGTTGTCAGCTACAGTAGGGTTACCACTTGTGGAGTAGTATACTCTGTATGTGCCAACGCCTTCTACAGCATCCCAAGTAATGCCAATCTGATCGCCTAAGCCTAGCGCAGCAACATTCTCTACCTTATCAGGCAATGTTCCTTCAAACTCTTCTACTACTTCAGAAGGAGTAAGTGTTCGTCCAAATACTTTCAAGTCATCAATGAAGCCTTTCCAGTTCTCTATACCAAACCTGTTAACACCTACCTTTAATCTATTGAAGCCTAAGTCCAAGCCTGTAGCATTCTTACGCTCTACACCATTGACATACATCCGTGCTGTGCCATTGTTATATGTAACAGCAATATGATACCACTCACCAAGTGTAAGTGCTACACGACTGTTAAGTTGGTTTGGATCATTGCCAGTTTTGCTGAAGAACCACCGTATCTCTCTGTCGTCATTAACATCGATTTGGAATCCATTGTCCCAACCATCAGCGTAACCAGCTTCACTGTTCTTAGCAGTTGTGGATAGTATTGAAGCAAATTTTGGCATATCCTCATCTGCGTTTGCCCATACACTAATACTCCATTGGTTGTCCATAATGCCTGTTACACTCTCATCATTGAAATCCAAGTTGTATCCATAGCCGCCCTTGCCGTCAAAGTAGCCACCTGTGCCAGTAAGACAGTTATCTACATAACCACCAATGCCACCGCCATTTGTGGTTAAATCATAGCTGCCTTGTGAGTCATTCAAGTTACCTTCAAAGGCGTAGTATGCCAACAAGTCTGGATCGTTGTCAGTAGCAGGAGTAATAGCATTACACTCTGTTCTGTGTGGGCGGCTATACACCAAGTTACTGAAAAACTCTGTGTTAGAAGCGTCTACAGCAGCCACACGGTAGAAGTAAAACTTATTACTGTCTAGAGCGTTGTGAGCAAATACTGAATTAGTTGTATTAGTAACATCCTGTGGAGTGTTACCTTGTGGGAATGAAGCAGTATTCCAATATACATTGTATGACTCAGCGCGATCTACAGCATCCCAGCGTACGACATTCTTGTTTACATCAGCTTCTACAGTAACAGAGGGAGCGCCAACTTCTGGATCACCACAGTCTGAACAGTCAATTGTTACAGTAGCATCGTCCATATTGGAAATATTTGAGTTGCCACCTGTAGCAATAGCTCGTACTTGGAAGTAGTATGTAGTTTCTACATCTGGCTGTTTGAGTGTGTATGAAGTGTCATATGCTTCTACAGCAGCACCACCTGGATATGCTGGAGCTACAGTTGAGTAATATAGTCTGTAGCTCTCAGCACCATCAATTGTCTTCCAGCTTACAAGAATGTCTGTACCTACAGCGCCTGCTAACAAGTCTGGTGTTACACCTTTCAAGTCAGCGTATGGTGTAGCATAAGCAACATTTGAAGCGTCACTGTCACCCAGTGTGTGAGTAGCTACAACTTGGTAGTAGTATGTAGTGCCAGCATCCAATCCGCTGTGTATGAAGCTTGTAGTAGTGTTATCTACATAGCTAGTAAAGCTGCTTGGGAAAGCAGGACTTGATGTGGAGTAATATACAGTGTAGCCCTCTGCTCCATCAAGAGCGTCCCAGGTGACATTGTTAGCAAAAGCAGCCGCCTCAGTTGAGATAGTAGTTGACGCATCGTCAATTGGGCTGGTTGGTGGCTCTGGAATGTCAATCATTGCTGAAGCTTCAGCTGAAACCCCCGAGTTACCACCTGGAGCATTTGCTACAACTTGGAAGTAGTATTGTTCACCTGCTGGTGGATTGAATATAGTATAGCGCAAGTTAGTTTTAACCACAGTATTACCACTTGGGTATGCTGGGCTAGTTGTGGAGTAATAAACGGTGTAGTTATCAGCACCGTCAATTCTGTTGTATGTAGTGGCGATATTATCGCCATCTACAATTGCTTTAATTGTTGGAGTGATACCAGTCAAATTTGTTTCTGGTTCTCCGCCATCTCCTCCAGTGCCTGTACCGCTACCATCGCCGCTGTTGCCCCCGTCAGTACCAACACCATCTCCACCGTCTGAATCTATACCATCACCTGCACTTGTGCCACCAGTTGAACCACTGCCCGTGTCACCACCTGTGCTTCCGGAGCCGTCAGAAGAACCACTACCTGTTTCTCCACCATCGGAACCAGTGCTGGTATCCCCACCAGTTGAGCTACTTCCAGTATCCCCACCTGTGTCACCGGATCCTGAGCCATCACCAGTACCGTCGCCTGTGCTTCCGGAGCCGTCAGAAGAACCACTGCTGGTGTCCCCACCGTCTGAACCGTTTCCGTCACCAGTACTTGTGCCACCAGTTGAGCCATCACCTGAGCCATCGCCATCTGTGGATCCACCACCAGTTGATCCTGCTCCAGAACCATCAGATGTTCCTCCTGCGCTTCCAGCGCCATCACTTGTACTGGTACCACCATCAGAACCAATGCTGGTATCCCCACCGTCTGAACCATTTCCGTCACCAGTACTTGTTCCTCCGCCGG
>NYTS01000074.1 GCA_002683655.1 Deltaproteobacteria bacterium | reverse complement strand
GGATTTCTAATGAAGGCAGGTCTATCTTCTCAGGATCAGTTCCAACAACCAAGGATGATCTGCTGGCTGCGGACAATCTGCAATGATTAATCTCTCAGAGTAGGCAAAAACTGCTGCACTTTCATGTTTTCCATTCTTTCACGATACCTTGCCCTTGAGTTCCTGCGTTTTTTCGCTCTCTTCCTGTTGGCTTTCGTAGCCATCACCTCACTGGGTAACCTAGTCAACAATCTCAATCAAGCCTTTGACAGCTGGTCCGGCTTTTTAGCATTCCTACGTCAGACAGCTCTGTTGCTGCCCTTGTTGCTGGAATTGACCACTCCTGTAACGGTGCTACTCGCAACTATTGCGGCATTCAGCGCACTCAGTCGAACCTCAGAAGTGATTGCTATGCGAGCGGTTGGTGCTGGCTCCTGGCAGTTAATTCGGCCCTTCCTGATTACTGCCTGTGGTATAGCGATCGCTAGTTATTTATTGCAGAATTACGCTCAGCCCTGGATGCAGAAACACTGGGGTAATGCAGGAGTGGCTACCGGTTTGCCGGCACAGTGGAAGCTAGACGGTGATCGAGCTATTGTATATTTTGGTCCACGTCAACCTGACGGTGAGGTTGAGCAATTGGCTCGCTTCTCTTGGCTACGAGAGCCCCGGCATCTACTTCAGGAATCCTTGCAGGCCAACAAAGCGCAACGAAAACCGGAGGGATGGGAACTACAAGCTGTTGCTGAACGGCAATTCGATGAATCAGGAATGCGATTGGAAGAACAGGAATTGCGACAACTATCCACCAGTGACCTACCACTGCTTTCCTTTCAGCCGCACAGAGATCCACACTATCTTCCAGTGCTGGAACTCTGGCAAGATATTGAACAACGACAACGGGAAGGCTTGGACACTACGAGCTACTGGGTTGAATTGTTTCAGAAACTAGCCTACCCAGCCCAACTTTTCCTGATGGTTGCCTTGGGCGCCCTGTTGGCAGCAACTCATCATCGCCAGAGCAAGGCAGCTGAGTCCCTAGCAATCGCTGTGTTTCTTGGCATCATCTCCTGGATTCTCAACCAAATTTTTCTGGCAGTTGGTCACGCAGGGGCCTTACCACCTTTTCTGGCAGCGTGGGGCAACTGCCTACTATTCCTAGTTCTGATCCTGGCACTTGCCCGATGGAGCCGGAGCTAGTGCCCGGCTTTTGGCTTGCCCTAAGGCACAAGGCTCAGTAGAAATCACAGATTGACAACTGCCCTTCATTTGCTTTCCTGCCCGGAGAATGATCTTGGAACGCTACCGTCTGGACAACCCCTTTGCGACAAAACAAACCGAGTCAGATGCTTCCGTCTCGACCTATGATCGGATGGTACAACGTGGTCAGGAGTTGATCGAATTACCTCGTCGAGGAGGTGGACCGGACCGGATTCGGACACAGCATAGTAAGGATCGGATGACGGTCTGGGAGCGTATCCGAATCCTGACTGAACAGGAACCCCACATTGCTTTTCAGAATTGGGGCCCTCAACTCGATGGAGCTTCAATCGTCACAGGAATTCTTAACATCCAGGGACGTGATGTCGCCTTCTATGGTCATGATTTCACTGTTCGTGCAGGTTCGATGGACGCCACTAACGGTGCCAAGATTGCCCGTCAAATTCTGATGGCTGCCGAGCATGGAATACCGTTGATTGGCATGAACGACTCGGTAGGAGCCTTTGTGCCTGCTGGTGTGGGTGGGCTGGATGGCTATTCAGAAGCCTTCGCGGCCATGCGTCGAATCAGCGGAATTGTTCCCTCCATCATGCTGATGTTTGGTTACAACGCCGGTGGTGGCGCCTATTTACCTCGACAAGGTTCTTTCCTGATTCAGCCTCAGCAGACATTTTTTGGTCTCACGGGCCCCAACGTTGTGCGTGAAGCACTCGGAGAAGACATCACACCAGATGATCTAGGTGGCCCTAAGGTACATACTCAGAGCGGAGTCGTTGACCTGGAAGCCCCAGACGAGTTGGACACCCTGCGACTGTCTTTGCGATTGCTCAGTTATCTGCCCGATAACAATCACTTACTTTCCCCATTTAGCAACTCTTTCGGTTCACTCGATGAGAAGGTAGAAGAGGAAGAAGTTCTGCTCGAAAAAACTTTTTCCAACCCAGTAACAGGCTTTAACACCCCACTGGATATGCGACTTTTTCTGCAACAAATTGTAGACTACGGGGACTATTTCGAAATCCAACCTTCTCGAGCCCGACAAGTGATCACAGCCTTTGCTCGTCTGGGTGGACATGTTGCTGGATTTATCTGCAACAATAGCGCTTTCAACTCCGGCAATATTGATGTTCATGCTTCGCGCAAGGTCGCCAAGTTCGTGCGCTTCTGTAATCTTTATAACATCCCCACTGTCTTCCTGATGGATGTTACGGGATTTGCACCAGGATCCGAGCAGGAAACTTTGGGAATTGTGCAAGCTGGTCGTGAGATGATGGACGCCATCATTGACCTGCGGGTTCCACGGTTGACGCTGATTGTACGCAACGCTTTTGGCGGTGCCTATTGTGCTTGGAACAGCTACCACATTGGTGCAGACTTTGTCTTCTCTCTACCAACTGCGCGTATTGCCGTAATGGGAACGGCTGGACGGCAGTATATTTATAAGGATGATTTCCGAAATATCCATCAGCAATATGAGCAGAACGTGGCAGCTGGAATGTCTAACTTGGAAGCAGCAGCCATTCGTGATCAAGCTCTTGCCGGACTAACCACACGCTACGAAGAGCAGCTGCTCAATCCAGAAGAAGCGCTACGGCTCGGCTCCGTTTCACAGCTGGTGCCTCCAGGTTTCAGCCGTAAAGCCCTTGGGCAGACGCTGGCCTACACAATGCGCCACTACGAACCGAAACCAATGGCTGGTGCTCACCGAGAATAGACTCTTTCTGCTACTTCGTTTCCACTTCAAGAGAGATCAAACCATGAGTTCGACTACCTTAAATAAGACCCCACTACATGACTGGCATCTGCAATCTGGTGCCTTCATGACCGACTTTGGTGGTTGGCATTTGCCAGTGCGCTATCAGAGTGATAAGCAGGAGCATCAAGCGGTTCGAGAAGCTGTGGGACTTTTTGACGTCAGCCACATGGGAGAACTGCTGGTGGAAGGGGTGAGCGCAGCGGACTTGCTGCAATACACGACCTGCAATGACATTTCAAAAATCTCAGTTGGCGCCGCACGCTACAACGCACTGACTACTCCAGCAGGAGGAGCCTGGGATGATCTGCTCGTCTATCGTCTGGCCGAAGAGCGCTATCTGCTGGTCGTCAATGCAGCCAACCAGGATCAGGATTTCAATTGGTTGCAAGAACAAAACTCTCAGTTTGGTGCCAACCTACGCAATGTGGGCAGTGACTACGCTTTACTCGCGCTGCAGGGCCCTCTCGCTGTGGATGTGCTTGAATCAATCAGTGATTTGCCTGTTCGAGACTTGCGCTACTATCACTTTCTGGAAGGAGAATTACTCGGCTGCCCTGTGCTGTTGAGCCGTACTGGCTACACTGCCAGCGATGGATTTGAGTTATATCTGTCGCCACAGCACGCAGAAGCCATCTGGACAAAACTGTTGGAAGGTGGTGCCTCTTTTGGCATCGAACCCTGTGGTCTGAGCGCACGAGATAGTCTGCGCCTCGAAGGTGGACTACACCTCTATGGGCACGAACTAGGTCAGGATATTTCCCTATACGAAGCGGGACTGGGTTGGATCATCAAACCTGAGAAGGGTGACTTCATTGGTAAAGAAGCCCTACTACGTTCCAAAGAGAATCCACAGCGCAAGCTGGTAGGTTTTCAGATGCAGGAATTTGGTATTCCCCGTCATGGATTCCCGATCCTGAATCAAGAAGAGCAGACCGTTGGCAGCGTGACGAGCGGCCTTCTTTCGCCAACACTCAACGCTCCTATTGGGATGGCTTATGTTCCCACGGAGTTGTCCGAGATCAGCAGCACCTTCCTTGTACAGGTGCGTAAGCGACGGCTAGCTGCAGAAGTTGTGAGGTTGCCTTTTTATCAGATTTCCCGCTCTACTTGATTTTTTTTCTGGACAAATCGGTTTCTCTGTTTAGGATCTGTTACTAATTTGTTTATAGCAGGTAACTGCTGGCTTCCAAGGTGGAATTGATGCCCAAGAGGGAAAATGTCTCAGACCCCGTCAGATCTTAAATATACGCGTGAGCACGAATGGATTCGGCTAGATGGCAACCAGGCCGAAATTGGTATCACCTTCCATGCGCAAAAGTCGCTGGGAGACATTGTCTACGTTGAGCTTCCCTCGGTTGGTGATGAGTTGGAAGCTGGCGAAGAATTTGGCACTATCGAATCTGTCAAAGCCGTCTCTTCATTGTTCTCACCTATGTCCGGCAAGGTAACCGATATCAATTCAGAGCTTGCCGATCGACCAGAGACGATCAACGAAGATTGTTATGATGAAGGCTGGTTGATCCGTGTAGCACTCAGCGAACCGGACGAGCAAGACAACTTGCTGGACGATGAGGAGTACGATCAGTTTGTGCTCGAAGAAGCCGGTTGATTGCCGACTATTTTTATCTTACCCACCTCTGTTTCGGACTTTCCCGCCCGTTCCAGTCGTCTGTATTTGATTCACAATGACCCCTCACAATCTTAAAGACTGGACACGGGCTCGCCTGCGCGACTGGTTCTCCGAGCACAACGAACGCCCTTTCCGAGCAGACCAAGTCTTCACCTGGCTCTACCAAAAAAACGTCAGTGACTGGGACGGAATGAGCAACCTGGCCAAGTCCACCCGTCAATTGCTGATCGACAACTTCCACCTTCCCCGCCTGACCCGGGTTGCAGAACGAGTTTCGCAGGACGACTCACGCAAGTACCTCCTTGGCCTGCAAGATGGTAAGACTATTGAGACTGTGCTGATGCCACACCACGATCATCATACGGTGTGTGTTTCCTCTCAGGTGGGCTGTGCGATGGGTTGCTCTTTCTGCGTGACAGGCAAAATGGGACTGATCAGGAATCTGAGTGCTGGTGAGATCGTGGAGCAAGTCGTTGAAGCTCGAAGAGACGCTACCGGATTACCACTCCGCAACATTGTCTTTATGGGAATGGGAGAACCCTTCCACAACTATGATCAGGTCATGACGGCCTTGGAGATTCTCACTGATGAGTACGGCTTCAACTTCTCACAGCGCCGTGTCACAGTCTCAACCTCTGGACTGGTGCCTCAGATTCGCCGTTTTGGTCAGGAACGAGTCAAGGCGAACCTGGCGATTTCACTGAATGGTTCCTCAGATACAGTTCGCGGGCGTTTGATGCCTGTCAACAAGCGTTACAACCTGGCCCAGTTGGTTCAGGTCTGCCAAGAATTCCCACTTGAGGCCCGTAAGCGCATCACATTTGAGTACATTCTGCTCAAGGGCATCACGGATTCAATTGATGACGCCAAATCCTTGATCCGCCTACTGCATGGAGTGAAGTTCAAGATCAACCTGATTCCCTTCAATGCTGCACCAGACAGTGAGTACCAACGCTCTGATTGGGAGCAGATTCAGCGCTTTCAACGTTACTTGCTGGATCGAGGTGTGGTTGCAACCCTACGTATCTCCAAGGGGCAGGATATCCAGGGGGCATGTGGCCAACTACGCAGTGAACAAGGCCTAGCCGTAGAAGAGGAAGTCGGATGAAAATTCGTTTGTTTGGTGTACTGTGGAGGCTTGACGAAGAGCAGGATACGGCTCAGCCCGATCTGGATCTCGACAAGCTGCTCAAGGAACAAATCCGCTACCGTGGTAATCAGGAGCAACGGCAGGCCAAGAAAGAGATGGTCCAGCACCTACAGAAGACCGTTCTCGATCAGACCCAGATGCAGATCGACCTGCATGTACGGGGTAGGAGTCAATAAGTAGCCAGTTGCTACCATTGGCAATAAGGGTGTCGAGAGAGGTTGATATTCAGGTAGCGAGAATCCTGACTCACTTCTTCGCCAAGCCAAGGTGGCTTTGCAAAGGGTTGTTCCTCATTTTCCAATTCGATTTCTGCGACCACCAAGCCTACGTTTTCTCCGTGAAATTCATCAATTTCCCAGCACATTCCTTCATACTTCACTAGATAACGAGTCTTTTCCAGGGTTGGTGGCTCACACAATTCCTTGAGCATGTGCCCAGCATCAGCCGGTGGAATTGGGTACTCGTACTCGAATCGTGAGATTTCGGAAACCATTCCCTTGATCGTCATAAAGGCCTGCTGCCCCTTCACGCGTACTCGAACGCTGCGCTGTGGATGGCGATTCAGATACCCTTGGTGTAAAAAAGTACCCGTAGCACCCTCCTTCCAGTCTTCATTAAGCACGAGAAACTTTCGCTCGATTTCCATTCCCACAGCAAACCTCCTTCGCCAATTCAGATTGTTTTCAGAGAATTATTGGTTACCTCAGCAGTTGCCAAACAATAACATATTTAGTCGTACAAATATACGAACTTACAGTTAGTATTCTTTTCAATTGACACAAAATGCTACAAATAGTTTTGTTGCTCTCTAGCAAAATTACTGAATTTCTTGTTTGCAAACGATCAGATTATTTTTAACAACCTCCATAAACCATTTGCTTTTCCTTAGAGACAACTGATATCTGAAGGTTAAGCTTTCTTTCTGGCAGTTCTACCAAGTACTCACTATTTTCAAATAGTTTTTGATTCGTGTATTTTATTTTTAGAAGGAGAGCCCAATTTTTGCGATAAAAAGCCTCACCAAGAAATCCAATAATTGTTGGATTACATGTTTTTTATGAAACAATTATGGCAGGAAAATCAAACCTTACATGTCAAAAACTAATCCAAATAAAGTGTGTGTCTTAAGATAACGAATTTTATTACTTAATTTTCAAAAAAAACTTTAAGCTAAGCCAATCCTAAACTAGGTATTCTGTATTTCATCTGAAAAAAATCTTAATTTTTGAACTTTTATTGCTTGCCAAAAATACTGATCAATAGGCGTCAATTAATTTTACTCGCTGAAATTCAGAAGCCATTTAGGGAAAATGACACAAACCACCAACAATCCTGTTCAGATACTACAGAAAATCCAGTCGGCAAAACCGAACGTAGAAGGGATTCAGCATCCCCAGGAGCTCTTTGCTCAACTTCAGCGATTAACCAAAGCCGGGATCTGGACGATTGACCTGGCCACCATGCAGATTTTGGTCAGCGAAGAGATGTATCGCCTGCATGGAGTTCCTATTGGCGCCACCGTCTATTATGAAGAGTTCCTTGAAAAGATGTGTATTCCAGAGGATCAGAAGATCTCCGAAAATGCACGCATCAAGGTGATTACTCAGAAGGTTGAAGTACAATTTGATTATCGAGCCATCGACCAGACTACTGGAGAGACAAAGTGGTTCTCCGCGCACGTGGCACCTCTTCTCAATGCCCATAATGAGGTGATTGCCCTCTTTGGAACCACTCAGGACATTACGGATCGGCAACGCCAAGAGTATCAGAAAATTCAAGACCGCCTAGCCTCCATGGGAGAAATGCTCAATCTGTTGGCGCACCACTGGAGACAACCACTGAGTACGATTTCTGTTGTAGCGTCCAAATTGGAAGTTCATAATCAATTGAACAATCAGGGAGATAGCTATCTGAATGAAAACTTGGAAGAAATTCAGCGACTTTCTCAGCATCTCTCCAACACCATCAACGAGGTACGCCAAGTATTTTCTGATGTCAGACGACCTCGGAAATCAATGGATCTGGTGAATATCATCCAGGCCCTAATCACTGACGTGCAGAAACGCTTGGAAACCTCCTCGATCCGCTGTGTCTTTGCCAACGAAGGGTTGACTACAATAACGACTCAACATGGGAATTTTATCCGTTCCATCTGCAAGGAGTTGATCCAAAATGCCATTGAAGCCTTGGAAGATCGCCAGGACAAGCTTCTCCGAGTGCTCAATATCAGGATTTCTGAGCGAGGTAGTGGTGGCTACTTGGTCAAAGTGGAAGACAACGCGGGAGGAATCGATGAAGGCAGTCTCACAAAAATCTTTGAGCCCTACTACACCACCAAGATGGACCGTAATGGTACTGGCCTTGGGCTCTACATGAGCAGAATGTTAGCAATTCTTCACTTGCAAGGAAGCCTGGAAGCAGAAAACACATCGGGAGGAGCCTGCTTCAAACTCTACTTGCCACAACTGATTGATTTAGTTGACAAAGTGTCAGATAAAGACCAAGCAACCTGAACCATCTTCCATCTATAAATGTAGAGAGGATGGTTACCAATCAGTCTTCCTCGAAGGCATTGCATCCATTGGTCACTTCTTCACGTAAACATCGTTGATTTATCTCCACAAGTTTCTACCGCTCATTGTTTCTCCACTCGGATTAGTCTGCCTACTACTCCTGATCGGCTTGTGGTGGCGTCAAATCAAATGGATCGCATTGGCGCTCGTCCTTCTATTGATCTTCTTCTTTGCCACTTACCTCTTTTCTGATTTGGAAAGGCTTAGAAGCGGAGCATCCCTACAAGTCCGTTGAAGCTCTGAAAAATCAACAAGCCGTGGTTGTTTTGAGTGGGATGCTCGATGGATTCAAAGCAGAAGAAGAGTGGGCAACCCAGTGGAATGATGCTGATCGCTTCTTTGCAGGACTGCAGGTACTAGAGGTGGGCAAGGCAGAATCGATCATCTCTACTCGTGGAAAAATTCCCTGGATGGATCTGCCACCGGAAGGAGAAAGACTCCAAGCACTGGCAATCCAAATGGGAGTTGATCCCAATCGGATTCTCTTAACAGAGATCGTCGAGAACACCGCAGATGAGGCGCTGGCCATTCTTAAGCTGACCAAGACCCACGGAATTTCCAGCGTGATCCTCGTAACTTCCGGTTTCCATCTCCCAAGGGCCTAATTACTTTTTAACCAAGCAGGGGTGGTCAATGAGGCCTATCCAACCGATTTTAAATTTCTCTATCGCCCTCCTTATGACTAGCTCTCTTTTCTACCAAATGCAGAAGCCTTCTTCTGGACCTCATTTGGAATTCGAGAGTATATCGGCCGCCTGTACTACTGGATCCGAAACTAACAGATTTCACCCAACCTAAGCTTTGCTTGTAGCACACAAGTAATCCTACACATTTCAACTAGGTAGAGACCATCTCCTCACAGATCATCGTGATGGGCACTGCTAAATTTTTTGTGATGGATTGCCACAACGGCTGTAGTTGTGAGAGACTGATGTGTTTTAATGTGCAACCCTAAAGCGCAGTTGCTGTAGGCGATGCCATCCCCCAGTTGATTCACTAGCTGGAACCAGTATATTTTCAATCTACGTATTTTTGCAGGAACTTGGGCACCAGGCTAAAGACACCCCGCCTCTGAATCCATAAACAACTGTCCGCATGAATAATCCACTGCTCGATTCTCTCAATGAAGCTCAGCGCCAGATCGTCCTCCACAAGCAAGGACCAGCCCTTGTGATTGCCGGGGCTGGTAGTGGTAAAACTCGGGTGATTACTCATCGGGTAGGACAACTACTGCGAAATGGAGTACTAGCCAATTCAATCCTACTGCTGACTTTCACCAATAAAGCTGCCAACGAGATGGCACATCGGGCCTCACACTTCATGCCCGAGCAGGATCGTGGACCTCGACTACTACACGGCACCTTCCACAGTGTTGCTAGCCGATTCCTACGCCGCTACGCCGCCCAAGTGCAGTATGAACACAACTTCAGCATTCTTGACAGTGGCGATTCACAGGATCTGCTTAAAGCAGCCTTGGCCGAAGTGATGGGTAAACCCTCCAAGCACTTCCCCAACGCTTCCGTACTCGGCAATGTCTTTTCCAATGCCTTCAATACGACCTGTGAGGCTGTGCTACTGGAGCAACGACCTTATACTGAACGAGATTTTGGGCTGGAAGCCTATCTGCTGCGAAGTCCCTATACTTATCTGGAACAGCACCTCGAGTCGATGCTCCAAATTCTCAAGTGCTACCGCAATAAGAAGCGACGCAATCAGGTGATGGATTTTGATGATCTATTGGAAAACTGGCTGGACCTGCTGCGTCAACATCACGACAAATTGCCACTCTGCCAGCAAATTCAGCATCTGCTGGTTGATGAATACCAAGATACCAATCAGGTTCAGGCTCAGATCCTCGACTACCTGTCTCGTCCTCATCGGAACCTGATGGTAGTGGGTGATGATGCACAGTCCATCTACAGCTGGCGTGGTGCCAACTTTCGGAACATTCTTGATTTCCCGGAATATTACCAAGCGAGGGTCTATCGGTTGGAACAGAACTACCGCAGTACCCCGCAGATCCTGCAGGTGGCGAATGAAAGCATTAATTACAACGAAGAGCAGTTCGAAAAGAATCTCTTCACTGAACTGACAGATGGGACGCTCCCTCAGATCCACCAAGTCTGGGATCCACAGGCAGAAGCCGATGTTCTGCTCGAGCTGATCCTGCAGATCCGCGACCAGGAGATTCCGCTGGATCAGATGGCCGTGCTCTACCGGACTCATGCCCAAGCGGCCATCCTGCAAGTTGCTCTGACCAGAGCTGGCATTCCCTTCCAGATTCATTCAGGAATCAAGTTCTTCGAACAGGCTCACGTCAAGGATCTACTGTCTTTCGTCAAGGTACTCTTCAATCCTCTGGATGAGATCTCCTGGATGCGGGTGCTGAAGCAGGTACGTGGTATTGGGAACGTCACGGCCCACAAGATCTATAACGTTTTTCAGGAACAGCAAGCCGTCCGCTTGAGTCAGAATAACGAAGCTCTGCAGAAGTTGATTCTAGCCAAGGCAAGAGAAGACTGGAATCAACTGCAGGAGTGTTTTCGACAAATGCTGGTTCCGGAAACCTCTGTGTCTCGCATGCTCGAGATCGTCTACCTTAACTTCTACCGTGAAGTTCTACGCAATACCTACGAGAACGCTCCACAGCGTGAGGCTGACCTGCAATCCCTGCTGGAATTCGCTGGGAACTATCCAGATCTGGATTCCTTCCTCAATGAACTCTCGCTTGTTGGCAACAGCCTGGTCAGCGACCGAGAATCGACGGAATGGGAGGATCAGGAACACTTGACCCTGACCACGATTCATCAGGCCAAGGGACTTGAGTGGGAAGTCGTATTTCTGATCGGATTGACAGAGGGACTCTTCCCTCACCAACGCAGCATGAATAGCAACGAACAATTGGAGGAAGAACGGAGGTTGTTCTACGTTGCTCTCACCCGTGCCCAGCGACGCTTAATCCTGACCGCTCCAGCTATTAGCGCCAACTACTACGGCCCTAGTCACAGCGGACGTTCTCGCTTTCTTGAAGAGCTGCCGGATGAGCTTTATGAGCAGGTCACCCATGAGCCTGACCACGCTAACTGGGGATTCTCTCGATCCTCCTTTGAGTTCTAGGCGGAAAAACCGTCGACAATTCTGATTAGCTGTGGTATTTATTTCAGTTTATCAATTTAGCGTTCTGTTCTGATACCTGCGCATGGCTCGTCTGCCCGATCGGCTGCTGCAACTGTTGACCCCTCCACTTGAGCAACTCGGCTACGAAATCCTGCAACTGGACTGGAGACGCGAAGGCAAGGAACAAGTCCTCTGCCTTTGGATTGATCGCCCGGAGGGAGTCAATCTGGATGACTGCGTGCTGGTCAATAGAGCCATCGAGCCGATCCTAGAAGATGAGGATCCTATTCGAGGCGCCTATCGACTAGAAGTCTCCACACCCGGTGTGGATCGCCCCTTGCGTACCTTGGCGCACTATCAGCGTTTTTTAGGAGAGCGCATCACGCTCTTGCTGCACAATAGCCAACAGGGACATAAGCGCTGGACTGGAACTCTGCAGACTATCAATGATCAGGGCATCGTGCTGCAGGTGGAACAAGGACCGCTACTTGAGATTCCGCTTCAAGAAATTCGTCAGGCACACCTTGACCCTGTACTGTTCGGTTGACCTCCTCAGGCGCCGACTTCCTTTACTTCTCACTGTGTGAGGTCGCTGTTGCGAGATAACTTGCTCGAAGTCATCACTGAAGTCTCCAAGGAAAAGGCCTTGGACCGTGACATCATGATCCGCTTGGTGGTCGAATCCATTGTTCAGGCTGCCAAACGGAAGCTCCCCTACGAATCCATTGAGGGCAGTTTCAACAAGCGTACGGGCCAGATCGAACTCTTCCAGTACAAGGAAGTAGTAGATATTGTCGATGATGCTGACAACGAGGTCTCACTAGATGAGGTTCAGAAAATCGATCCAGAGGCACAAATCGGTGATGAGGTAGAATACCTGATTGACGAACGAGAGTTCAATCGGATTGCCCGATCAGCACGCAGTATCATCTTCGGTAGCATCCGTGAAGCAGAGCGAGAAATGATCGTCAGCACCTTCGAGAAGCGAGTTGGCGAAGTATTGACTGGCACTGTACTGCGTTCTGAGAGTAACGGCCGGATTGCGCTGCGCTTTTTAGACAAGACTGACGCCTATCTGTTCCGCCGAGAGCAAATTCCCGGAGAGAACTTCAGCTACGGAGACCACATTCGGGTCTATCTGATGGATGTAAACAATAATCCTCAGAAACCATCCCAGCTTTCGATTTCTAGGACTCATCCTGGACTACTGATCAAGCTCTTCGAAATGGAAGTGCCAGAAATTTATGATGGTATTGTCAAAATCGTCAGCGCAGCCCGAGAGCCTGGCAAGCGTGCCAAGATTTCTGTCTACAGCACAGATCCAGACGTTGATCCCGTTGGCTCATGCGTAGGGATTCGCGGTAGTCGTGTGCAGAACATCGTCAACGAACTCTACGGAGAGAAAATCGACATTGTCCGCTGGAATGAAGACGTGGCTGTCTACGCGACTAACGCACTAGCACCCGCAGTGATTGATGAATTGGCAATTGATGAGGAAGCCGGAGAGATTGACGTGATTGTCAAGCAGGATCAACTCTCCCTGGCCATCGGCAGCAAAGGACAAAATGTTCGTCTGGCCTCCCGACTTGTTGGCTACAAGATCAACATCTCTGTCGATGAGGAAGAAGCACCCAGCATTGAAGAACAACTAACTCGTGAATTGGAACGAGGCAAGGAAGAGCGAGAACTGCTCTACACCGGTATTACCAGCGGCCTGCATGCTGCAGGAACTCCTGCTGCTGAAGCAGCAGCTCGCAGGAATGAAGATGTAGCAGCAACTAAATCAGAAGACTCACTAGGGGAGGAGATTGAAACAGAAGCTGCATCGGCTGATCCTGCGATAGAAGATCCCGAAGTAGCGACAACGGTTGCTAAACCAACCGAAACTGACACAGAACCGGACACATCTGCACAAACAGCAGATCCGTCAGAAACTACTGAGGAGAAACCCTCCTGAAACCCCAAGAAGTCCAGAATCCTATGTCCAACATGCGTGTGTTTGAGCTGGCCAAAGAGATGAATCTGCCAGCCAAGCAACTGCTACAGCGAATCCGTAAACTTGGAATCCCTGTTTCCAGTAACTTTAATGCGCTCTCCGACGAGCAGATTGCGATCATTCGTAAGAAGATTGGTGGCCCTGCCAGTCCACCACCGAATCGCCCTGCCAAAGAAAGTCCGGCACAAATCATTTCCACACGCCGCGAAGATACAAATCCAGAGGGAACTCTCGAACTTGACAGTGATACACTGATCGGAGGCAAACGCCCAAGACGTATCCGAAGACGACAATCCGAAGAGGTACAAGAAGAAAATATCATTCGAGTCGGTGGTGACCAGCAAGAGGCACCACCTCCTCCACCCGAACCCGTTGTTGAGGTCCAGCAAGAAGCGAGTGAACCTGAAGAAGCTCCTGTAGAAACTACAGTAGACACTCAGCCAGCAGACGCTTCTGTAGAAAAAGGGACTGCAAAACAGGTAGGAGCGCCTGAGATTGAATCTGCGCCTTTGGAAGCCGGAACTGTTGTAGCAGCGGCTCCACTACCACCTCCTTCTGCACCCTCAGCAGATCCTAACAGTATATCCACCGCCTCTCGTAAAGAAAAACAAGAGGAAGAAGAACGGAAGCAGCGAGAGCGAAAGTCTGAGAAAAAAGGAAGCAAAGCTCGCCATCATCGCCGTGAAGAATCCGAGAGTGAAGCCCTTCGACGAAAACAGCGACGAGAAAACAACGAGCCTGTAGTTGTCAACCATAACGAGGATGACGACCAACCTCGACGAAAACAACGTAAGAGTGAGCGTCGAAGAGGCCAACGGGTTCGTGAGCAGACAGAAATTGCCAAACACGTCTTTAATCCTCGCAAAAAGAGCATCAAGATTGGCAATGCCATAACCGTTGTAGACCTCGCTAGTCTAATCGGAATCAAAGCAACAGATATCCTCAGGCGCCTGATGGAAAACGGAGTCATGGCTTCCATCAATCAAAGCATTCCAGGAGAAACTGCCGCGCTGATTGCTACTGAATTTGATGTAGAAGTAGAACAGGAGACCACCAATCTTGAAGAGCAGGTCTTCGAAGTGGCCGATGGCACTGATGAACGGGAGCGAGCTCCGATCGTTACCATCATGGGCCATGTCGATCATGGTAAGACCTCTCTGCTAGACAAGATTCGTTCAGCGAAAGTTACCGAAGGGGAAGCTGGCGGCATTACCCAGCACATTGGTGCCTATCACGTTCGCCATAACAATCACAACATCACTTTCCTTGATACTCCGGGCCACGAAGCATTCACGGCCATGCGTGCCAGAGGAGCAAATGTTACGGATATCGTGATTCTTGTGGTCGCTGCTGATGACCGGGTGCAACCACAAACCATTGAAGCGATTAATCACGCACGAGCGGCTGAAGTCCCTCTAATTGTTGCCGTCAACAAGGTGGATAGGCCAGATGCCAGTCCACAGCGTATTGAGCAAGAGTTGCTAGAGCATAATCTCGTCGCCGAAGGATTGGGTGGAGATACGATCATGGTTCCAGTCTCTGCCAAAACCGGGGATGGCATCGATAACTTGTTGGAGATGGTCCTTTTGCAAGCAGAAGTGTTGGAGTTGAAGGCCTTCTACGATGGGGCAGCCCGTGGAGCCATTGTCGAGTCCAAGATCAGTCGTGGCAAGGGAGCGGTGGGAACTGTACTCATCCAGCGAGGAATACTGCGTATCGGAGATTTCTTCCTGGTTGGAACAACCTGCGGACGGGTCCGAGCGATGTTTAATGATCACGGTCAGCCGATTCAAGAAGCGACTCCTGCTGTTCCTGTAGAGATTACCGGGTTTGACGACGTGCCGACCACTGGGGAAACGTTCATCGTAATGGACGATGAACGTACTGCCCGACAACTGGTGCAGCAACGTTTGGAAAATCAACGGGAAGCCAATGTTTCTCAGCAGCAGAAGACGAATCTGGAAAATATTTTCAGTCAACTGGAAGAGGCTGGCAGTCTGGAACTCAACCTGCTACTGAAGGCAGACGTTCAAGGCTCTGTCGAAGCTCTGCGCAACTCTCTCTCTCAACTGGGCAATGAAAAGATCTCTGTGCGCTTTCTGCACACAGGTCTTGGCAACGTCACAGAAACAGACGTTGTGCTGGCATCTGCCTCGGATGCGATCATCATCGCCTTCAATGTTCAAGCAGACGCAAAGGCCCGTGAAACACTGTCTCGTGAAGGCGTCGACCTACGCCTCTATGATGTAATTTACAACGCTATCGATGATGTCCGTGCTGCCTTACAAGGCATGCTCGCTCCAGAGATTCGTGAAGAAGTGATCGGTCGTTGTCGCGTGGATCAGATCTTCAACGCCAATCGTATCGGTAATATCTTTGGATGTTTAGTCACAGAAGGTAAGGTTGTACGAAACTGCAAGGCCCGTGTCCTGCGCGATGAAACAGAAATTCACAAGGGACACATTGTTTCCTTGAAACGCTTCAAGGATGACGTTCGTGAAGTCGCTCAGAATTACGAATGTGGAATCGTTCTGGACTTTCAGGATGTCCAGCAAGGTGATGTCATCGAGGCCTTCATCGAAGTCGAAGAAGCGGCAACTCTCTAAATGCGTGGTAACAAATCAGCAGAGCCAAACAATGTGTTCCTGCAACGAAAGCTGGCAGAGATCCTGTTACGGGAGAGCAAAGATCCACGCTTTCGGTTGGTGACCATCAGCCGAGTTGAAGCCGCCCGAGACAACTCCTTTGCTACTGTATACGTCAGCTTTTTCCCAAGTGAGCAAGTAGAAGAAGTCGTCACCTCGCTCAACCACGCTACTGGATTCTTCAGCCGTTGCCTGGGCAAAGTGCTGCAAACTCGACTGACTCCCAAGTTACGCTTTCTCTATGATGCTGGATTTGACTATAGCATGGAGATCGATCAGGCACTGCAGAAGGTAAAGAAGACAGACCGTGCTGAGGATTCTGAACATTGACAAGCCCCGTGGCTGGACTTCTTTTGATGTAATTCGCTGGGCCCGTCGTCAGTTTCAGGAGAAAAAAGCTGGGCACTTGGGCACTCTGGATCCATTGGCGACCGGAGTACTCCCAGTTTTCCTGGGCAAGGCGACCAAATTGATTTCCCTGTTCAACGAACAGGACAAGGTGTATCGTGCGACAGTTCATTTCGGCATTCGCACTGATACTTTTGACGCAGAAGGCCAGATACTGGCTGAATGGGATCCAAGTCCCGTGAATGAAAAGATGGTGATCGAGTGGCTGCAGAGGCACTTGGGGTGGCAAGATCAACAGACCCCAGTCCACTCAGCGGTCAAGCTTCAGGGTACGCCGGCCTATCGAATGGCCCGTCGTGGAGAAGCACCAGAGTTACCGATGCGGCGAGTCT
>NYTS01000073.1 GCA_002683655.1 Deltaproteobacteria bacterium | reverse complement strand
TGGCCATGTAGTAAAAACCCACATCCATGGTCACTCGTTCGCTTTGAGTAAAGGCAAGAATAAGGTAAGAGTGAAGCGAAGAATTAACCGCAAAGACTACTCCAAAAATGGCAAGTCCACCCACTAAAATTTGGGTCAGCCAGAAGGGGTTTTCCTGTAAAAAAAAGCTCGAAACGGCAAGAGCCACTAAGACCAAAAAGAGGATCAACCCCCAGTTTCGGGTAGCGCCAACTAGTTCCTGTTCGGAGCAGGAGTCAGCCTGCAACAACTTGGGAACCATCGTTTGAACCACTCCATAGAGTATAATCCAGAACGACATAAAGGTCCCAATGAGGAAAAAGGCCTTGTAGTTGCCAGCTTCGCTACCATCTGACAGCTCTGCGTAGAAATAGAGCGGAATCCCCACAGCAAACCAAACATCTCGAGCTCCAAAAAGAAAGATCCGTGCAGCCGAGAGCCAATTTACATTAAAGGACTTGGAAAAAACCTCGGAAAACTTAGCCTTCTTTCTGCCCCTGGGTAGTCCAGGTGGCATGAAGAGGAGCAGAGTCATTAAAATCAAACCAAGTACAGACGCCATGCCGACAATCGACCAGAGGAAGCCAACAGAAGCCAATAAGCCGGCACCCATTAGGAAGCCACAGCCCTTCACCACATTCTTCGAACCCGTCAACAGTGCCACCCAACGAAATAATCCCCCTTTCCCCTTTGGTGCCAGCAGCTTCACTGCTGACTTGGAGGACATCTTGGTTAGATCCTTAGCGACACCACTAGCTCCCTGAACCAACATCACAAACACCACCGAGAGGTTGACCGTCCAACCTGGATCTAATTGGGTGAGGGCACACAAAGCCAATACCTGCAAACCAAGTCCGACAAATAGCGTGCTCGTGAGTCCAAAATGGGCGGCAACCCAACCTCCAGCGAGATTGGTAACCATACCAGCGACTTCGTAGAGAACAAACAGATAGGCTAATTGAATTGGTGAGAACCCAAGGGTATGGAAATGCAACAAGACCAACATCCGCAGAGCACCATCAGTCAGCATGAATGACCAATAGGCTGCAGTGACCGCCAGGTAAGCGATAAATCCTTTTGAGTTTGAGCTTATTTCAGCATTCATTACTACAGTTGGTTGAGAATCATTTTTGTTAAATCGGCCATCCGCATCACATAGCCCCACTCGTTATCATACCAGGCATAGACCTTAACTTGAGTCCCATTCACCACCATTGTGGAAAGTCCATCAATAGTCGCAGAACGGGGATCATTAACATAATCTGTGGAAACCAGTGGGCGTCGTTCAAATCCAAGGATCCCCTGCAACGAACCATTGGCATAGGTTTCAAAGAGTTGATTCACCTCCTCGATCGTAGTGGGACGCTGCAGTTCAAAAACACAATCCGTCAGCGATGCATTCAGCAGAGGGACTCGAACTGCGTGACCGTTCAAGCGTCCTTTCAAATCGGGATAAATCAGGGTGATCGCCGTCGCAGAACCTGTTGTTGTTGGGATCAGTGAGTTCAATGCCGAGCGAGCTCGTCGCAAGTCCTTGGCAGGGCGATCCACAACGGTCTGCGTGTTGGTCACATCATGAATGGTTGTGATTGATCCATGCTGAATGCCGATCTCCTCATGGAGAACCTTAACAACTGGAGCCAGACAATTTGTTGTGCAACTGGCTGCTGTGATCAAATGATGCTGCAAAGGGTCATACAGATGATGATTGATCCCATAGACCAGGTTAAGGGCTGGTTCGCTCTTGATAGGGGCAGAGACCAACACCTTTTTGACTCCTGCCCGAAAATACGGCTGAACTCGCTCCGGTGTCTTGAAAAAACCTGTGCAATCAACGACCAGATCAATTCCCGCTTCTTTAAGAGGTAGCTGCTCAATCCTTTCAACCGCTAGCATTGGGATCTGTCGATCATCAACTCTGATACTTTCGGAATCAAAGGAGATCTGAGCAGGCCAGCGCCCATGAACGGTATCGAATTCCAGCAGGTGTGCGTGTAACTCAGGATCGCCTACAGTATCATTGAGTAAGGTAATCTCATGGGGTTGAACCACCTGATCAATGAGGGCTCTGAGAAAAAGTTTGCCAATTCTGCCTAGGCCGTTGATAGCAATGCGTGCCATATGCGTTCTCAATTCACTCTTGGGGTGTAGGAAGGTTGTTTCTGCAAGGAAATCCTTGAAAAAGAAGTAGGGTCAGCGTGAACAGATCTCACTCAAGGGCAGTTGAGCAATGGTCCTCCAGCGCTCCAGATCCTCAGCACAGATCGGATGCCACTGAGCAAGCAAAGGGAGCAGCGCCTGCACAGTTTGAAGTCGATCACTTTCAGGTTGACGAAGTGAGTAGAAAATCCAGGTGCCTTCACGACGAAACTGGATCAGCCCCGCATGTTTGAGGAACTGGAAGTGGCGGGAAATTTTAGGATTTCGGTAACCTGTGACTGCTTCCACCTGGCAATTGCAAAGTTCACCTCCGTGAGCAAGTAAATTCAGAATACGTAGACGGGCTGGTTCCGCAAGTGCCTTGAAGAGTTGGGCAGTCGTATCAAGTTGAAAGTCTGGATCGAGTTGAGTAAGGATTTCCATGCTATCTCCTTTATTTTTGCTTATACAAAAATAATTAGATCAACAGCTTTGTCAATAACCTGCCTAGCAGGGAGTACATCAAGGTCTCTGCTCAGCTTCTCAGAGGAAGCGCCAAGCCAATCGCAATGAAAAGTCCTCCACAAATCTGGTTGAAACGCTGTCCTACCCGCTGCAACCAAGGACGAATCTGTTGCGCCAGGCTGGCCAAGCAAAGTTCCGTGACAATCTCAATCAGCACAAAAGTAGCAACCATCAACACAAACTGCAGGACGAGTTCTCGCTGAGGTTCAACAAACTGGGGCAAAAAGGCGGCAAAGAAGAGGATGCCCTTGGGATTGGTCACCGCCGAAAGAGCACCCTGACGAAAAAGCGTCCTCTTACGAAAATTCTGCAATACAGGCGCAAGCGTTTCTCCCACAGGTGGGGCTCGCCAGACCTGAATACCGAGCCAGATCAGGTAAGCCCCGCCAACCAGTTTAAGAATGGTAAGACCAATCAATGTGGATTGAAGCAGTGCACCGATACCAAATAGAGAGAGTGCAATGAGAATAGTGAACCCCACTGCTCCACCAGCGATCGTGCTGAGAGTTCGACGCCATCCGTAGAGAGCACCATGAGTGAGAGCTAGCAGACCATTTGGTCCTGGAGAGAGGGAGAGTCCGAGTGCAGCAACTGAATAGATCAACCAGATTTGTGGGTCCATTTTTCTTCAGTCACTGAATCTGTGGCGCATCAAACGCGAGCACGAACATTTGGAGCGTGAAGTTGAGTTGAGTGGAATTGCTGTACCCGCGTATTGCCAATCTCCAAAAGTTGCTCCACAGTTTGTTTATCGCACCCCAATGACTGCGCAATATTTCTCAATAACTCACACTCTGCCACATCAAAATGCCGATCAATCGTTGCCACGTTGAGTAGGCTATCTAGAACACGATCTCTCAATTCCTTGGATAGCTCAATCGGCTCCAATTCTGGACATTTCCCATGCAGAACATACTCTTCCAGATCAAGGATCTCCTCGTGATCTGACAGGAGTTGGATGGCTGAGTGCACGAAGGCACGCTCATGTAGATCAATTCGACCATCTGCCTGGACCATGGCCACTACCATCCGTGCAAACCAGCGTCGCTGTGTTGAGTTAAACATATTCAGCATTTCTGGATTGAATTCTGGGATCTGGTCTTCTGTCGCCTCAAATTTCTGTTCGGTCTCTCGTAAAATTCTAATGGTAGAGAGCACATTCTGAGACTGCTCATAACCAGAGATAGCCGACTCACGAAACCAGTAGTAAGCTTCGTCGAGATTTTTAGGTATGCCTTTGCCGCGGAAGTTCAGAATTCCCAGTTCATATTTTGCTCCGGCGCTACCAAGGGTAGCAGCCTGCATCAGCAAACGATAAGCAGCGCTTGCATCACCCCCTTGTCGCAACAGCTTGAGCGCTTGCTGTGTCAAGTGGTCATCATCATTGTCTTCCTCTGCTTTTTCAGAAGTTTTAGTCAGAGGTGACTGAGCCACAACCTGATCCGTGTGATTCAAATCAAACAGATGTTGACCCCGCAATGCGGACTCCTTAGCGATGAAGATCAAACTGTCGCCAGGGTTGACCAATTGACCAAAATGTGGATTTACTAATAGTTTATTGGTTCCTCGACGAATCAACCCCACGGGAAGATAGCCGTATTCGTTTTTAATCTTGAGGATTGTTTCCTCCCAATTGGCCGTTGTCCAGTCATAGCTTAATCGGCGAACAAACAGACTCTGGGTACTTAGATCGTTGGATAGTAACTGGCTCACTAGGTTACCCAAGCCGCTGTTGTTGGCAGACTGGGCGAGTATCGGCACAACCAGATCATCGAACTTGAGGCAGAAATCACAACCTACCTTGAGGAGATGCTGGTCAAAGTTATCATCACGAAAGGTTGCAATCGTAAAAATTTCACCATCTGTTTCCTGTTCCAGACACAGTACAGCCATAAAGGTCTGGCCATCTTGCAGATGATCAACAAAGGCCACCTTGGCCAAGGAGGCCCGTGCTTTGCGGAAAGCATCTTCGCTGTTAGTGGGGTCCTGAATCCACTCCACTGAAAGGTTCTCTGGAATTTCCTCCGACTGTGGTAAGCTCGTCAACACTACGATATGATCTCCCAACTCCCCACGGGACAGCTCTCTCAGCATTCGCCGGATAAAAATAGGGTTGTCCGAGTTGATCAGTAGATGTCCATCGATACGAATATCATCCATCCCAAACACTTCGATTCCATGCTCTTCCAAGTCACCTCCCTTGCGCTCAGCAACAGACTGTAACTGGATCACCTGGTTATCTCGACGCAAGACGTGTTCAGAGCTAGGGTTAATCAGCACGACCTCCTCCATCACAATCCCTAGAGGCATGTGTCCTGTTGATCGTTTGGTTGCATGCACGTACTCTATCCAGGTTTTGTCCGCAAATTTCACTGGCAGTGGTTTTGTTTCCAGTTGGTGTTCCTGTGACTGATGAACCACTCCTCTAATCCAAGAAGGTCCCCCCTGTGAACGAAACGCCTGTAGCATCATTGGCACATACAGGTCATATGGATTCAGCGCATGATCGCAGCCCACGTCGGCAAAAAATTTACGGAAATCGCTTCCCACATATTGAGCTAGGGTGATCAGTTCTCCCTTGCTAAGCGTTTCCAATTGCAACACCGTAATCAATCCTTGGTTGCTATTCTTAAAATAGACATAGGCCGTATGAGCAAATGTGGCTGCGGCCTTGAGCAAGGTTTCCACTTGTTGGGGATCCCCGGCAACCCAATTGATATCCTTGTACTCTGTAGTTAGCAAAGGATGTTGAGTGGATGGAGAAACGATTACGATCTTACCCTCTTGAACCAACTGCTGATTTTGTCCTAGAATTTTGGTCATCCAGGCAGGATCATCTGAACAAACAAGGATGTGACCCTGCTTCTTAACCGGGTCCAAACCCTTTTCACGCGATGAGCGATATTCACCTAATTTGGTTGTCAAGGTAGAGACAATTAGTGAGTAATTCAGGACCCCCCCGATAATCACAAAAACAGTGAACACTCGGCCCCAGTGAGTTTCTGGCGACATGTCTCCGAAGCCCACTGTTGCGACAGTCACAATCGTCCAGTAGAAGCTATTGAAGAGGCTTCCATAGTCTGATTCGGCGTTCCCAGTCAACAGGTGCTCAAAGAGATGAATCCCTAGGGTAGAAACAATAATCAGCGTGGGTAGAAACCAATAGAGAATGTGACGGATCTTCATAGTCGATTAGAACCCATTAGAATACTGCTTGAATATCGCAAACTACTAAAATTTTTGAGAATCATAGGAACTCCTGAAAGCTAAGCAGCCCTACATATTGGCTCTGATTTGCTAAAAATTATACGATAGCAACAAACTCACGTTTTTCCAGTTGTGTTCAATGATTAGTCAGAATGAAGTTATGATTTATTTTGTCCAACACAAGACTCCACAGAGAGGAGTTTGAAATCAACAATCCTGACAGATGAATTTGGCAGGGCTAGTTTTTCTTGCAACCGAGTCAGGATTTCCCCTATAACAGTCCGTCGGTTGTTCATAGTAGTTTCATTTCAACGTTCACTTCTCAGCAGGGAATTCCTTATGAAAAGATTCATTATTGCCGCAACTTTAATGCTTTTTGCTGGTTGGGTGCACGCCGCTGATTTAGGTGGCAAAGTGCTACGCATTGGCTCAGACACCACGTACCCTCCAATGGAAATGGTGGATGAAAAAACTGGAGAGATCATTGGTTTTGATGTGGACCTGGTTGATGCGATCTGTGAGCGAATTAACTGTGTACCCCAGTTCGTGACTACAGCCTGGGATGGAATCTTTGCTGCTCTTCAGCAGGGCGAATTCGATATGGTTGTCTCTGGTGTTTCCATCACACCAGAACGTGATAAGCAAATGGACTTCAGTGATCCATATCTCGTGGTTAGCCAGGCTATCATGGTCCGGATTGATGACGAAGGCATGACGCTGGATGACATGAAAGGGGCTGGTCGCAAGCTGGCTTCACAAACTGGAACCACCAATGCTCAACTTGCCGAAGAGTTGGTTGGCCGCAACAATGTTGCGCTTTTCGACACCTTTGCCGCTGCTGTTCAGGCCCTGCGTAACGGTGACGTCGATGGCCTGGTGATTGATGGCACCTCGGCTGCGGCTTACGAGCAGCAATTTGCTGGTGAATTGGTTGTTGGCATTCGTGGCCTCAACAGTGACCCTCTGGGACTGGTTTTCCGTGAAGGGGATGGGATGGTCGACGCCTTTAACAGCGGTCTTGCCCAAGTCAAAGCTGACGGTACTCTCGATAAACTCGTTCTGAAATACTGGAGCGAATAATTTGACTTGCGCCTCATGACCGACCCTTCACCAAGGCGCATCGGCCCGAAGTGGCTTCAGCTTCGG
The DNA here is from genome assembly GCA_002683655.1 of Deltaproteobacteria bacterium. Taxonomy (GTDB): domain Bacteria; phylum SAR324; class SAR324; order SAR324; family NAC60-12; genus JCVI-SCAAA005. The sequence continues at coordinate 30,680 of NYTS01000073.1, read as the reverse complement.
GCCAGCAATCTTGTGCTGCTGGCCAGCGCGCCCTTCTTCATCTATCTCTTCGCCACTTCCACAAATTACAGCCGCTCCCTCGCCTTCATCGTTGGCGTTGAGGAAGGTGCCGCAGAAGTCTTTCAAACCTTCCTAGTTTTGCTACTGGGTTTGTTGAGTGGATTGATCCCCATCCTGCTTACTCGCAAATCACCAAGTTGGCTTTCCTATCATCGTGAAGTCTCCTGGTTTGGGCTAGTGCTGCACTTGTTGTTAATGTCCTGGTTACTCACCCGATGGGATCTGGGGCCTTTCTGGGATTCAGTGATTGGGGACCTACTGGATGCCCGCAGCAATCCATTCCGAGATCCCAAGGTCAATTATCCAGCCCTTACTCCAGAAGGGCAGGCTTGGATGCAAGGATGGCTAGAAATTCTGCGGTGGCCCTACCTTCTTGGGACTACATTGCTCGGTGCAGTCGCTCTCACTAAAAAATTACCAGAGCGGATAAACCGTTGGATTTGGCATTTACTGCTGATCCTCCAAGGTGGAAGCCTACTTTTCTTAATTCTGGTTGCACGACTGAGTTTCGCTACTGGCTTGTTGTTGACCCTGCGGGCAGCCATTTTCGCTTATGTAGCCTCCGCTATCCTTGGAATGGTTCTAGCGGGGATGCTATCCCTGCAGCCCAACCCCAACATTTATCGGCGCTACGGAGTGATTGCCGGACTACTGTTGGGTATTGGGTTGATTTTCTCCCAAATGCCACAGGCACAGTATGTTTTGATTGGAACCATAGAAGGACGTGCTGCCTTCATCAAGGACACTCCACAACGTTTGGCAGACACACTGCGCTACGGTGAGTTTGACAATGGTGTGGAGATGCAGATCCGCGCTGCTAGGGATGTTGAGCAAGCTCTAAAGCTCTATGCTGAAGACAAACGAATCAGTGCCGCTTTTATCCCAGAATCAGCCCTTCCCGCAGAAGCCCCCATTCTTTGGCGCACTGAGTTTCTAGCCGATGAATACAGGACACCCTCAATGGTCTTTGGTGTCTTCGGCTTTTTACTTGGATTGCTGACCTTCGGAGGATGGCAGCACCGGATGCACCCATTGGCTGTCTTTGCTGAGTTCTATATTGATATCCTGCGTGGGATTCCCATGCTGGTAATCATCCTCTACGTGGGATTACCACTCAGTGGAGCCGTCAAACAGGCCACCAATGGGTTTATTGACCTACCCAATATGATCCGGGGAGTGTTTGCGATCTGTCTGGGCTACTCGGCCTATATGGCAGAGATTTTCCGAGCTGGCATCGAGGCTGTTCCCAAAGGGCAGGTAGAGGCAGCCCGAACCCTTGGACTAGACCGATGGCAAACCGCCAGGTTGGTTATTCTGCCACAGGCCCTACGTATCGTCATTCCACCACTTGGCAATGAATTCATCGCAATGCTGAAGGACACGGCACTCCTATCAATTCTTTCGGTTCGCGATTCAACCCAACGGATGCGCGAATTCCAAGCGAGTAGTTTTCTCCCTTTTGCTCCATTCAATACAGCCGCGATTCTTTATGTCGTCCTTACCCTTGCGGCTGCCAGTCTGCTCAAGTGGCTGGAACGAAGAACCACGCCTATTCCAAAAAAATGACACCTCCACAACTTACTGAAGCAGAAGCGCTGGAACTGCTTGCTCAACACTACGGCTTGACGGGGCAACTGGTTGCCCTGCCTGGGGAACGAGACCGTAACTTTCAATTCTGCTTAGCAAGCGGAGAGAAAAACACTTTCAAGGTGGTAAGTGCTAAGGTTCCTCTGGAGAGTCTGAAGACTGAAATTCGAGCGATGCAGCACCTGAACTCTGAATTGGGTAGTCTGGTACCAAACCCACTGGCGGATCAGGCTGGAAGTTTTATTTCACAGGGAAGCTTACAGAATGGGAGTGCCTGCTGGTTACGTTTGCAAAGCTGGCAGCCGGGCATTCCCCTCGCCGAATTCCGACCACATACCACCGAACTTTTTCATTCCGTTGGTCACTTGATGGGACAAGTTGCCACTTCGCTCTCTACCCTTGCTGTTCCAGATCCCCATCCAGAATTGCCGTGGCACCCTAATCAAGCTTCGCAAATTGTCGTAGAAGGTCTTTCCTTGGTGACGGATCCCTTGCTCAAGAATTTTCTGGAGCAAGCACTACGGCTGTACGACAGGTATGGACGACCCCTGGAGACAGACTTACCTCGTTCCCTGATTCAGAACGACGCCAACGACTACAATATACCGGTTCATGGTGAGCTAGAAGGACCCGCAAAGTTGAGCTTGATCGACTTTGGTGACATGGTTGTTTCCTGGACTTGTGCAGAAGCAGCTGTGACTTTGGCTTACACTCTTCTTGGTCAAATAGCTCCTTGGAGAGCATTGCAAGCAACGCTCAGTGGTTTCAGTCAAGCTAGGCCACTCTTTCTGAAGGAGGCTGAGTTTGTCTGGCCGATGGCACTCATGCGACTCGGTGTGAGCATCGTGATAGCAGCAAAACAAATTCAGGAGCAGCCAGAAAATGAATATCTATTGATCAGTCAGCAACCAATTCGAGAGTTACTTCAACGCTTGAATGCTCTTTCACTGGAGGAGGGTATAGCCCGCTCCAGATTCGCCTGTGGTCATTCCCCCATCCATCGAAAGGTTTCTCTAGAAACTACTTTGGGGGGGGAAATGTTTTTCCCGGTGATGGGCCAAGCTCTCACTCCCGACAACACCCTGCTCTTGCCACTGGGAATCGAGAGCCCCACCAGCGATTGGCTGAGTGGGGACGTTGAGGAACAGTCTGCTCACATTCAACAAGCCATTGAAAGTGCACACAAAATCTTTGCTCTTGGGCTCTACGATGAGATTCGGCTTTGCTACACTGCACCTGAATTTCAGCAAGATCTAGAATCACGGACCGTACACCTGGGACTGGATATTTTTGGACTAGCTGGAACCTCCATATTTGCTCCACTGGATGGGACCTTCGTCACGGTTCATGACAACGCTGAAGAGCAGGACTATGGCCCTACACTCATGTTGCAGCATGAGGATCTTAGTGGAGAACATTTCTTCACGCTCTACGGCCATCTTGATCCAGAGTGTCTAGAACTCTGGCAACCGGGAGACTCCGTCCAAGCTGGGACTCGTATTGCCAGGATCGGAGTATCACCCCGAAACGGCAACTGGCCCCCGCATTTACACTTGCAGGTGATCAGTCATCGAATGGGATGGGAAACCGATTTCCCGGGTGTTGCCTTGCCGTCCGAACAAAGTTTCTGGAAAGAGATCAGTCCCAATCCCTATCGTTTACTCGGAATCCAAGAGCAATCCCTGGTAGAACCTGAAGGCCTGCCGAGGAATTTATTGGCAAGACGCCTCCACATCATGGGACGCAATCTCTCTCTGTCCTACAAAAAGCCGCTCACCATTCTACGGGGAGAAGGAGTCTACTTGATTGATGCTCTCGGGCGTCGCTTTGTTGACTGTGTGAACAATGTTGCTCATGTCGGACACTGTCATCCCAGGGTTGTCGAAGCCCAAAGAAAACAAAGTAGCCTACTCAACACAAACACCCGCTACCTTCACCCTGAACTCGTCAGGTACGCAGAGCGTTTGTGTGGCTTGTTTCCTGACCCACTGAACGTCTGTTTCTTAGTTTGTACTGGCAGTGAAGCCAATGAACTGGCACTACGATTAGCTCAAGCCCACACCCAAGCTCAGGGGATGGTAGTGGTGGACGTTGGCTATCATGGGCATACAAAATCTCTGATAGACTTGAGTCCTTATAAGCACAATGGGCCTGGTGGAAAAGGAGCACCAGACTGGGTACGGACCACTCCCATGCCGGATTCGTATCGAGGAGTTTACAGGGAGCATCACCCAGATCCAGGCTCAGCCTACGGGGAAAAGGTCATTGAGCACGCAGAATCAATGGCAGAATCCAGAGCCGGGTTGGCTGGGTTCATTTGCGAATCAATTCTAAGTTGTGGAGGACAGATTGTTCTTCCAGAGAATTATCTACAGACCGCTTATGCAGGAATTCGCGGGCTTGGAGGACTGTGCATCGCCGATGAGGTGCAGGTTGGTTTTGGTAGGGTGGGGAAAACCTTTTGGGGATTTGAGCTACAGGGAGTCGTTCCAGATATCGCTACTCTTGGAAAACCGATTGGCAATGGACATCCTCTCGCAGCTGTGATCACCACTGCCGAAATTGCAGAAGCCTTTGCCAACGGAATGGAATACTTCAACACCTTTGGTGGAAATCCTGTCTCTGCGGCAGTGGGTAACGCCGTCCTGGATGTGATTGAAGAAAAAGACCTTCAAAAACATGCACTGACCTTGGGGAATTATCTGCTTGAACGCTGGAAGGAAATGTCAAAGTGGTGTCCGGCTCTGGGACAAGTTCGTGGAGAGGGCCTCTTTCTTGGTATGGAGTTCGTTGCTGATCCCGTGCAAAGAATACCTTGTGCAGCTCGTGCAACCTATGTTGTGGAGCGGATGAAAGCCCAGGGATTCCTGCTCAGTACAGATGGAACAGATCATAATGTGATCAAGTTCAAACCCCCACTGGTTTTTCCAGAGTCTGAAGCGGAACGGCTTTGCAACAATCTCGAACAGATACTTCAGGAAGTTCCTCTGCGGCTAGCCTGAAAAGATCTACGGACACCCACGTAGATTTCAATCTCAGATACCTTTCCTATCAATCGTCAAAGGTTGGAACCCGCCAGTGAGCCAAGCCTTCCAACACACCCTTCGCATAATTTTGCTTCGATTGGTAGAATTGCTCGGCTGGAAATTTCTGCAAATATTCTTTTACTTCTGGCCGAGCATTGCCAACGAGAATTCCCCGAAAACCTTCGTCAAACATTGACTGATCGTTACCGCTGTCTCCAGCAACAATTGTGTTCGCTTCCTGCCATTTCAGTAATTCCAACAGGTAGCGCAGTGCTTTCCCTTTGTTGACCATCCCTGGCAAAATATCGACATAGTAACTTTCTCCAAAAGCAGCACAGATCACTTGGTAGCGTCCAACAGGCTCCACCATGCGCCTTGAAATTTCGGCTAGCCACTCAAGCGGCTGTTTGGGGTCCATAATCGCGTACGAGACCTTGTGGGGGATCTGGCAATTGGCTGCCTCTAAACTGATCACATCATTTAGGTCAATCAATCGCTGATGAACTTCCTCCACAGAGAAGCCAAACCTTTCAAGTTGCAGTTGCCAATCGTGAAGTGGTGTGGAGAAACTACCAAAAGGAGGTAGATAAAGTTCAGCTCCTGTTTGAGCAATAATCGCTTCTGGCTGAGGTAACTCCTCGTGCTTCAATCCATGTAGCACATCGGAATAAGGCCTACCTGTGCAGAATAGCACACGAGCGTGGCCTACTTGTTGAAGATGTTCGAGTTTTTGCCCCAGTTTTCGCAGAGATGACACATCTCCAGTGAGGGTAAAGTCGATGTCAAATACAAGATTCCAAGTCGGCATTCGATACCAGCTAGAGATGGTTTAATTCAGGAGGGTTGATTTGCTAAAGGTACTGCACGAAGAGCGCCCCAAAATAGCAGATAACTTTGCCGCCTATCCAGGAATGTTTTAACAAGAAGGACCACAAGTAAATTTGAGCATAGCGCTTGCAGCTTGTTTGTGATAAGATATCAAGCTTTGCTATTTTTCCGGATTTAGGCACTTAATTCATTGGAGTAATTTTCTATGGATTTCTTCATTCGCGAGGCATGGGCTCAGGATGCTGGTCTAGGCGGCGGCGACACAACCGCTATGCTAGTACAGTTTGGCCCCCTCATTCTGATCTTCGCCATCTTTTATTTCTTGATCATCCGACCACAGCAAAAGCGCCAAAAAGAATTGCGAGCCATGCTGAGTGCCTTGGGCAAGGGTGATAAAGTCGTGACAAACTCTGGTATTCACGGGACGATTTTCAAGCTTGGAGAAGACACAATCACCGTAGAAATTGCTGACAAGGTCAGAATTCAGATGGATCGTGGGCAAGTTTCCCGTGTTGTGCAAAAAGCCAAGGATGCGAGTGCCTCCGACAATGAATCCAAGGATGAGTCTTGAGCTAACTTTCCTTGGTGCTCTCAAGTTTTCAGAATTAAAGAAACACCACTCATGAATGTACGTGTCAAAGGCTTACTGATCCTGTTGGTCTTTGCGGCAGCTGTTTTCTACAGTCTGCCCACCTATCAAGCCTATCAGCCCGGGGTAGATCCTCAAAAACATCCAAACCGCGTGAACCTGGGACTGGATCTCCAAGGGGGAATGTACCTCGACATTGAGATCAAGGTTGAAGAAGCCGTTAAGGAAACTACTAGCCGTACTGCACAGGAGCTGGAAGATTTGCTGCTGGACAACTACGTCAAATTTGTTGAAGTCCGCCAAGAGAACAACGTCATTATCTTAGAGATGGAAAAGGGAGAGACCGTCAATCTGACCGAATCTCCCTACGATCGTTTATTGGTTCAGTTCACTCCTGCGGAGCAACCCAACAACCGAACAACGTTGACGCTCCTCCCTGAAGAGCTAACTCGTATTCAAGAGAACGCAATCACACAAGCTCTGGAAGTCTTGCGTAATCGCATTGATAGCTTAGGCGTCAGTGAACCCACTCTGCAACGCCAAGGGGATAATAGCATCATCATCCAACTTCCTGGTCTGAAAGACAGATCACAGGCGATCGAACTGATTGGCCCTCAGGCTGTTCTCGAGTTTCGTATTGTCAACGATGACGCCACCCCAGCCGCTTATAATCGCTACACCGAAGTTGTTCGATACGAGGAAATCCGTGACCCCATCACGCAGGAAGTTCTATCCCGCAACCCTTATGTATTGAGTAAGGAAGTTTTGTTGACTGGGGAGTACATTCGAGATGCTCGGGTGCGCTTCGATCAACAAACCAACCAACCGTACGTCTCTCTTTCCTTCGATTCTATTGGCGCTGATCGCTTCGCAAAATTGACTGAAAGAAACCAAGGCAAACGTCTGGCAATTGTTTTAGATGACAAGGTTCAGTCAGCACCTGTGATCAGAGAAAAAATTGGTGGTGGAGAAGCATCAATTTCAGGCCAGTTCACTACAGAAGAAGCGGGAAACCTATCTATTGTACTTCGTTCGGGTTCTCTGCCAGCCCCCATTGAAATTCGAGAAGAGCGCACCGTGGGTGCCTCCCTCGGTGAAGATTCTGTTGAGCAAGGCCTTACCTCACTGCTACTTGGCGGGCTGCTAGTCCTGATTTTTATGATGATCTATTATCGGCTCGCCGGTGTCTTCGCCGCATTCGCTCTGGTCTTCAATCTTTTACTGATCATCGCTGTTCTGGGTGGAGTCGGAGCCACCTTAACGCTGCCCGGCATGGCAGGAATCGTATTGACAACAGGTATGGCTGTTGATGCGAACGTGTTGATTTTTCAAAGAATTCGAGAAGAACTCGCAAAAAGCAACAATTTACGTAGTTCAATCAACGAAGGTTTTGATCGAGCTTTCAAAACCATCCTTGATGCCAATGTCACAACACTCTTTGCAGCTCTGGCGTTACTCCAATTTGGAACCGGTCCCATCAAGGGCTTTGCTGTCACACTCTCCTTGGGAATTCTCTCAAGCATGTTCACGGCAATTGTAGTGACCAGGTTCTTCTTTGAAATGATTTATCTCAACCGCAAGCAACTCAAAGCCATTAGCATCTGAAACATGCTCTCTCAACCATTGCAAATCCGCTTTCTCGAAAAGCGACGATACACTATCTACCTCTCGATTTTCTTGGTTCTCAGCACTTTTTTGTCTGTGCTACTCCATGGAGGTTTGAATTATGGAATTGACTTCAGAGGAGGCACCAATGTTCAGATCCGCTTCGACAGCAAACCTGACCTGAATCAATTGCGTAATTTATTCGCCAGTCAAGGATATGACAGCATCACGCTGCAGACTTTTGGAGCGGAAAAAGATCGAGAAATTCTATTAGGACTGCCGATCGATAGCTCGTTAGGAACCGGTGAATCCCTAACAACTAACCTTCAACAAATCCTCCAAAACGCTAATACGCAACCAGAGGTCAGACGCATTGAGACCATTGGGCCAAAAGTCGGTGACGAGTTAAAAGAAGATGCCCTCTTGGCTGTACTGATCGCCCTAGGATTAGTACTCCTGTACATCAGTGTTCGCTTTCAGTGGCGTTTTGGAATCAGTGCCGTAGTTTGCCTCCTACACGATGTACTTGCTGTTGTCGGAGTGTTTTCACTGTTTGACAAAGAGTTCAACCTAACAATCATTGCGGCTTTGCTGACGGTAGTCGGATATTCCCTTAACGATACTATCGTTGTGTTCGATCGTATTCGAGAGAACCTCGCTAAATTCCGTAAGCGTGAAACGGAAGAACTGTTGGATCTCAGCATCAATGAGACTCTCAGTCGAACTTTGCTGACTTCTGCCACAACTTTATTTGTCGTGATTATGTTGCTGCTCTTCGGTGGAGAAATTATCCATGACTTTGCATTCGCCCTGTTTGTAGGAATCCTTGTTGGAACCTACTCCTCCATTTATGTAGCAAGCCCGATTTTCTTAATGCTTCAGGAAAAAGCGCCACCCAAACCAGCAACACCTAGCAACACCGAACTCACCCAGGAAAGTCAATGACAGAATCCCCCAATCCAGGCTTCCAGCAGATCGCGATTGTCGGACTGGGCCTGATTGGTGGTTCCCTGGCTCTGGATCTACGACGGCTACATCTGGCAGAACACCTGCTCGGCTATGACCAACGACCCCATCATTGTGAGGAGGCGCTTCATCGTAATCTAGTTGACTCTGCCTCAACGAATTTTGATAAAAAACTCCGCGATGCAGATCTCGTCATTTTAGCAACCCCAGTCAGTAGCTTTCCACAAGTCCTCCACTCCATCCGTCCTCAACTTGGCTTACATACGCTGTTGTCTGACGTCGGCAGTGTGAAATCACCTCTCTTGTCAACAATCCAGGACTACCCCGAGTTGATTCCAAGATTTGTGGGGGGACACCCAATTGCTGGTGGTGAACGCTTTGGGCCCACCAGCGCACGGACTCACCTTTTTGAAGGTAAGCGTTTCATCCTCACCCCTACTGATGCAACTCCTCTGGAAGTCACTCAACGAGTCCAAATTCTTTGGGAAGCGCTTGGAAGCAAGGTTGCTGTAATGAATGCAGCACAACACGATCAGATCTTTGCAGCAGTCAGCCACTTGCCACACCTGATCGCCTATGCCAGCATCCAGGCTATCATTGGTTCAGATCAAGAGGAAGTACTTCAGTTTTCTGGAGCTGGACTCAAGGACTTCTCACGAATCGCTTCTTCCAGTCCAGAAATGTGGACGGATATCTTTCTAGAGAACAGAGAGCATATGCTGCCCAGACTTCGTCATCTAAAGGAGTTGTTGGGGCAATTGGATGATTATCTCGAAAACGCAAACCGAGAAAAATTACAGCAATTTATGCAGCAAGCAAAGTTTGCAAGAGACCAGTGGATTGGCTAGAGGATGCACCTGAAAAAACTTGTGCTTTTGCCTGTTGAGTCTCATCTTTTTTCGTTTTATCTCGTAGATTTAAGCCGATAATCATGATCGGTTGCAAATCGATTCATTGTGCTACCGAGAAGGTAGTAGTTCCTTGTCACATGTCGTTGTAAACTCCTATGAAAGTTCAGGTTCAGGATCTCGGTAAATTGCGTCGCGAAATGCAGATTGAAATTCCTTTCGATGAGATCCGAGGGGAATATCAACAAGTGAAAGATCAGTTGCGCAACACCCGCCTGCGTGGATTCCGTCCTGGCAAGTTCCCCAAAGGATGGATGAAAAGCCGGTTCCGTAGTTCAATGGCCTACGAGATCCGTGAACGATTATTTCCTCAGTTCTACTCAAGAGCGCTTCAATCAGAGAATCTGATTCCAGCAGTTCCACCAACATCGTTGAACATTGACTTTGATGAGAAGAAGCCTCTGAGTTTCAAAGTTGAGTTGGAAGTTGCACCGACACTTCCTGAAATTGACTACGACAAGCTGGCCCTGGAAGAACAGGAACTCGGTGAAGTCACTGATAAGGATATCGATGACATGCTCCAGCAGCTTCGTCGCGCTCGCTCGGTTCGAGAACCCAAGGAAGCTGGTGTAGTAGAGAAAGGGAATTTGGTGACTTTTGATGCTCGCGGTACTTTGGGTGGAGAGCCCTTGCCAGAAGAGCAACAGATTGAAAAATCTGAGTTTGAAGTAGGTGGCGAATTTTTTACTGAGTTCAGCGATGCCGTTTTTGGAATGGCTGTAGAGGAAACAAAAACTGCCACCTTGGAGATGGGCCCCACCTTTAATGATGAATTGCAAGGAAAAAGTGCAGAATTCGAAATCACTATTCAAAGTATTGAATTATTGACTCTACCAGCACTGGATGAAGAGTTTCTCAAATCTTACGGGCACGATACCGAAGAGGACCTACGCAAAGCTGTTCGCGAGATGCAGTCAGAGAACAAGAAAAACAACCGCATGACGGACTATCGGGAACAGCTTTTGCCGCAACTCGTTAGGCAACTGGAAGATATTGACCTGCCCGAAAGCAGTATTGCGGAGCGAGAAAAAGCACTAAAGGAAGAAAAAAACGAAGCTGGAGAAGTGCTGACTGAAGAGCAGATCAGCCAACGAATGGAAGCACATCGTGATCGCTTGCGCAGAGATTTTTTAGTAGATCACATCTTCCGAAGTGCTGCTCTACAACTGGACGAAGCAACACTGGCCAATCGTTTCTCCAATGCTGCTGGGATGATGGGGCTTTCTGCAGAAGATTTTTATAATCATCGATATGGTCGAGTGATGATGAATTCGATGGTCGCAGAGCTACGTGGTGAACAGACACTGAACCATGTCATCGAAAAACTGGTTGGGCCAGAGCCTGCGAATGAGGCATCAGAAAATGCAGAAGAAAAGCAAGCGACTGCTACTGAGCAGGAATGAACCGAACGAACTAACCCCAAATTAAGAGGGAGCCGATGCCACTCATCCCGATGGTCGTCGAACAAACCAATCGAGGGGAAAGATCCTATGACATTTATTCACGACTGCTCAAGGATCGTATCGCCTTCATAGGCACCCCAATCGATGATAATGTTGCCAACCTGATGATCGCACAGTTGCTGTTCCTCGAGGCAGAAGATCCAGAGAGTGATATTTCTTTGTACATCAACTGCCCAGGTGGAATAGTCTCAGCGGGATTGGCGATTTATGACACCATGCAGTACCTGCGTCCCCAGGTGCAAACCATCTGTATTGGTCAGGCTGCCAGCATGGGAGCTATTCTTCTCGCTGCAGGCGCTCCTGGCAAAAGATATGCGCTTCCCAACTGTCGGATCATGATTCACCAGTTGATGGGTGGCTTCTCTGGACAAGCTGAAGACATTGACATCCAGGCACGGGAGATCGTACGCTTAACGGGCACGCTAAATGACGTCCTTGCCAAACATACTGGTAAAGATCCAGGACAAATAGAGCAGGATACGCAGCGTGACTACTATTTCTCTGGAGAGGAAGCCAAAGCATACGGGCTCGTGGACCATGTAATGACCAAGCGGGAAGAACCACCAGCTTCGAGCAATAGTTGATTGCAACACCAACCACTCTTTTCCATTTGCTGAGCTTCAGACCCAATTGAATGATGTTTGGGTCTTAACAATCATGGAGTCAGTATGAGTAACCAGAAAGACGCACCATTGCGCTGCTCATTCTGTGGAAAAACACAGGATGAGGTAAAAAAAATCATTGCAGGGCCCGGCGTCTACATCTGTGATGAGTGCATAGAACTATGCAATGACATCATGGAAGAGGAGTGGCAGCGCGAAAAAGCAATGGATGACTCTGAACAAGTGTTGCTGAAGCCTGCTGACATCAAAGATGTGCTGGATAATTATGTGATTGGTCAGCAATTCGCCAAGCGTGTGCTTTCTGTGGCAGTTCACAATCACTACAAGCGTATTCATGCAAATCTGCACGATAGCGATGTAGAGTTGCAGAAGAGCAATATTCTGTTGATTGGTCCGACTGGCACAGGCAAAACCCTATTGGCTCAGACCTTGGCCAAGATCCTAAACGTACCTTTTGCAATGACTGACGCTACGACGCTAACCGAAGCGGGTTATGTTGGAGAAGACGTCGAAAACATTGTACTGAAACTCCTGCAAGCCGCTGATTATGATACGGAGCGCGCAGAACAAGGAATCATCTACATAGACGAAATTGATAAGATTACACGCAAGAGTGATAACCCTTCTATCACCCGTGATGTTTCAGGCGAGGGTGTACAGCAGGCCCTGCTAAAAATTATTGAAGGCACAACCGCCAACATCCCTCCTCAAGGAGGACGCAAGCATCCACAGCAAGAATGTGTTCAGGTCGACACCTCGAACATCCTCTTCATCTGTGGTGGTGCTTTCGTCAATCTCGATCAAATTATCAAGCGACGGATTGGAGATCGGGCCATCGGTTTCGGCAGTAAGATTCAAGACAAGATTCAAGACGCAGATTTGTTACGACAGTTGGAACCAGAAGATTTGCTGAAGTATGGTCTGATCCCAGAATTTGTGGGCAGACTCCCTGTAATCAGCACACTGCATGATCTGGAAGAAGAACACCTGATTCAAATTCTGGTTGAGCCAAAGAATGCTTTGATTCGCCAGTACCAGAAGCTTTTTGAGTTGGAAAACGCAAAGCTATCCTTCACAAAAGGTGCTTACAAAGTGATTGCTCAAGAGGCAATCAAGCGCAAAACTGGTGCTCGTGGTCTGCGCTCAATTCTCGAGAAAGCCATGCTGGACATCATGTACGAAACTCCTTCGAACAATAACATTCAAGAAGTTGTAATTAGTGAAAATACGATCACTCAAGGTGTACCTCCCAAGTTGATCATGCGGCAGTCTGCCGACAACAATCGAAAAATGAAGGTTAGTTAGGCCCTGCCCGATCCATGCCCCAAAAACCACTAGACGTATATGGTATCGGCAATCCGTTGATGGATCTGCTGGTACACATTCCAGCGAACTTCCTTGAGAAGCAGGAACTGGAAGCCAATCGTATGTACCTGGTTCACCAGGAACGCCAACAAGAGTTGATTGAGGAGTTGCAGTCCGGTCAACACGAAGTGATCTCTGCCCCAGGGGGATCGGCAGCCAACACGATGAGTGGGCTTGCACTGATTGGTAGTAACGTGGCGTATACCGGTAAGCTGGGCCAAGACGAGTTGGGGCAACTGTACGAACAGTTGTTGGCAAACGAAGGAGTCACTACTCGCTTTGGCTTTGGGGAAGGTAGTAGTGGGAGTAGTCTGATCCTGGTTGGAGAGGACGGTTCTCGCACCATGAACACCTTCTTGGGGATGTGCCAGGAATTACACCCAAGCGACATTGATGCTGAGCTGATGCAGCAGGCCCGCTACCTGTACATCGAAGGATATCTCTGGGACACAGAAATTCAGCAGGATGCCGTCAGTCAAGCGATTGGCCTTGCCAAGAAACACGGTACAAAGGTCGCTCTCAGTCTCTCAGACCCATTCTGTGCTCAGCGTCACCAAGAAGCTTTTCACCGGCTGGTTCGTGAAGATGTCGACCTCCTCTTCTGTAACCAGGAAGAGGCTTTTGCACTGCTCAACAGCGAGATCTCACAGGAAGCTCTCGAATACCTGGCCGCCCAAGTGGAGACCGTTGCTTTTACGATGGGAGCCCGTGGGGCTTTGGTATGCGAACAACATGAGATGTTCTATATTGATCCTCGGCGCGTGAATGTTGTTGATACGACGGGAGCAGGTGATGCTTTTGCGGCAGGATTTCTGTACGGCCTGACTCACGAAAAGAGCATTTTTGAAAGTGGTGTGCTTGCCACTGCTATGGCAGCTGAAGTGATCCAGCATATGGGTCCTCGTCTGGACAGAGCCATCAAGGAGAAAATGCAGAGTTTTTTCGGCTCTCACAACTGATCCCACCTTCTCTATACCCATGACACTTCCCGAATTGCTGGCTCCTGCCGGGAGTTTAGAACGCCTGAAGGTCGCTGTTCTTTACGGAGCTAACGCTGTCTATCTCTCTGGACATCGTTTCGGGCTGCGCAGTGGCGCAGATAATTTCACTGATACTGAAATCATTGAGGGATTACAGTTCGCTCACCAGCATGATGCCAAAGTCTTTGTTGTCCTCAATGCATTCCCCCATGACCAAGATCTCAAAGAGATGCCAGAGTACGTGATCTGGCTGGAGCAGCAAGGTGTCGATGCCGTTATTGTTTCAGACTTGGGGACTTGTACGCTGATTCATCAGCACACCAACCTGCCGATTCATCTCTCTACCCAAGCTTCCTGCCTGAATTCTTGGGCAGCTCAAGCTTGGAAAAACTTGGGGGTTCAGCGTCTCATTCTGGGAAGAGAGGTATCTGTTCAGGAAGCCGGATGGATTCGGCAAAAGGTAGGGATCGCTGTGGAGTTGTTCATTCATGGTTCGATGTGCATGGCCTACTCTGGTAACTGTGTCATCTCGAACTACACCGCTGGCAGAGACAGCAATCGAGGTGGCTGTGTTCAAAGTTGTCGGTTTCATTACGATGTCCAAGAAACCAACAAAGAGGAAGCCTACAAAGCTTCCTTTATGAGTTCCAAGGACCTACGTGGTCTGGAGCAGTTGCCCCAATTTCTCGAACAAGGAATTGACAGCCTAAAAGTTGAAGGTCGAATGAAAAGCAACCTCTACGTTGCCACAACGACTCGTGTTTATGCACAGGGATTGAAAATCTGTGCAAACGAACCACCTCCGCTCTGGCAAAGCCGCCTTCAGGAGCTAACCAAGGAATTAGAACGAATTCCACATCGAGGTTACACGGAGGCTTCTTTGAACACACCTGCTGGGCAAGACAGTATTTATCAGGGGCATCGCAACGGAGAGCAACGTTATGAGATTGCCGGAACAGTGCTAGACACCTCTGAAAATTTTCTGACACTGTTAGTTCAGAACCCTTTCACTGCCGGAGAATCTCTCGAATTTCTAACTTTCGCAGGGGACACTATCTTGTTGAATACCTCTGGGCTTCTGGACATCCAACAAAGACCGCTGAATCGTGCCAAGCCCAACAGCCTTGTCTTGCTCCCAAGCATTCCTCAGATCAAACCGTTGAACTTGGCTCGTCGACAAGCGGCCTAGAGTCAACGTCGAATTTCAAAACCCATCAAATTATCGCACACTTCCTCTCTCTCTACATCTACCGTAGCAACTTTTGAATAAGCAGGCCCCAGTTTACACTGCTCCACAAGTTGATCCAATAGTGCCTGCTCACCTTGGACGACAACCTCGACACTCCCATCGGGGCAATTCCAAACAGCCCCCGTCAGTTCTAATCTAGTCGCCTTCTGACGTACAAAGTAGCGAAAACCAACTCCTTGCACGACTCCTACAATTTTCAATTTGTACTGCAACATTCCAATTTCCCCCACTGAGCACTGACTCCACGGAATAGCTGAACCTGCCATTTGTCGTGATATTTCTGGACAAATCCTTCGACCAGGATCTGATATCCAAATTGCCAACTTGGTAAACGATCTTGATACATTTGACGCACTACTACCTCCACACCATTTTCCAGCAATAGCAACTCTATATAAGAACCTTTGCTAAATCTTCGTTCCGATCGACCTGCCAACTTGATAAAACGCTTATCATAGCGAGCAAAGTCTACGCTCTCTGCCTTTTGAAGCTTTGTGACATAACGACGATTTGTCCTTGAATAGACTGTTCTTCCTTCATTAGCCAAGCGTTTTAAATAACGCCGACGTGAGGCATACTTGCTCCAGATGCCTCTCTTCTCTTCATAGGCTTGGGCTTCAGCATCAACGTAGCTGTCAAAATTACTGGGCAACTGGTAGCGAGCATCAAAAAGGCTATAGCCTAGACCGATGAGTAGTAGATTTACATTGGCATCTTCAGCCTGCAATAGTCCTAAAGTCCGTTGATGGCGATCTCTTGGGAATCGAGGAGACACCCAGAGTTGCAAGGGTCCACTTTGCAATCGATCCTTGAGGAAATCCCTAGCTGGCAAACCAAATTCTAGATCCTGACCCTTATGGGATTGATTCAGCTCTGGAGTATCGACGAAAAGTAACCAGATTTTCTCTTCGGACTCCGTGTAGTTGTTCCGATTCCAATCAGCGTAAAAAGTGCCTCCATCAACTACTTTGACCATCGAAGGTGCAATGGGCTTTGCCTCCCAGCCAGAATTGAGCAAGTCCGTCCAGGACTCGGCAATTAACAGTCTAGGACTGAGCAAGCATAAAAGACAGGTCCAAATCAAATGTATTTTTTGCAAGGAAGCACCCCACATAAATGCTTTGATTCTCTATAATGTCCAAAAAGTTGGTAAAGCTGATTTTCACTGATAACACAGCTCCATATAATTAAAAAATTCTCAGGCAGAGGGTGTACCATAAAGAGATCATCCAACAGGGAATTCTGAGGATCAGAATCTGTTTCATTTCACGAAATCCTTGAGGTAAAACATGTATTGGAAGTAGACAAAATACCTTGCAGTCTGGAAGTGTGGCTGTTAGCTTGGATCCAATTTTTTTCTTCATCTGAACCAACCACACTGCTTCATTTGACATACCTCTGTCAATCTTCATTCATAGGCTTCCCATGCAGTCCTTTTCGCGACTGCGCCGATCAATCGGGCGCTCGTTCCTACTTTTGCTTGCTGTCTCCATGACTCCTTCCTTTACTCTTGGTGCCGAAGATCTCTCCGACGGCCTATATGCNGATCTGGAAACNAATCGAGGTCGAATTCTACTGAAACTCTTTTACAAGCGAGTACCGANAACAGTNGCAAATTTTGTGGGTCTTGCTGANGGNACACANNCTTGGAANGATCCAATTTCTGGAGACTCACGCAAGAGCAAGTTCTACNATGGNTTGACCTTTCACCGGGTCATTGCNGACTTCATGNTTCAAGGTGGTGATCCATTGGGCACTGGCAGTGGTGGTCCCGGGTATCGCTTTGCNGATGAATTCCANCCNGANTTGCGGCATAANAAGCCNGGTATTCTCTCNATGGCNAATGCNGGACCNGATACNAANGGAAGCCAATTCTTNATNACCCANAAAGAAACTCCCTGGCTNGATGACAAGCACTCCGTTTTTGGCGAAGTTGTTGNGGGCATGGATGTGGTCAACGCGATTGAGAAAGATGACCGAATCGAACAACTGCGAATCGTGAGGCAGGGGTCGGATGCAGAGGCCTTCGATGAAATGGCGGTCATCTCCAAAGCCGATGCCACCAGGCAGGCTTTGTCAGAGCAAAANCGAAAAGAGCTCCCTGAAGCTAGTGCAGAACTTGATCCCTCTCGAGTGCCACAACCCGACCAACCCGTTGCTTCCAAAGTTGCTCTGGAGATGCTTGTGATTGGTTACCAGGGTGCGCGTATTCCAAAGCAGGATCTCTACTATGACCGAGAAGGGGCGGCTGAGGTTAGCGCAAAGCTAGCTGACCTTGCTCGTCGTAAGGGAGCAGATTTCAGTGAATTGGTTGATCGCTTTACGGATCTGCCAGAGCAAACCCGCATTCCAATGATTGATCAGGCCAATCCGCAGCTACCACCATTCCTCAAACCGGCCTTCTCACTATTGGAGGGTCAGGTCAGTGATCCCNTCGAAACTCCGCTGGGTTTCCTGATCTTCAAACGTATATCGCTGGAATTGATTACAGCGAGTCATGTACTGATTTCCTATCAGGGAGCACTACGATCTGAACAAAGTCGGAGCAAAGACGAAGCAATGCAACTCGCCCAGCAACTGCTCGCAGAGATTCAAGATGGTCGTGATTTTGCGGAAGTTGCTAAAGAGCATTCAAATGGACCGTCTGCTCCACAAGATGGNATGTTGGGTGAGTTCCCCCGAGGAATGATGGTACCTGAATTTGACCAAGCAGCCTTTGCCTTGGAACCCAATACGGTCAGCAAGGTGGTTGAGACTGCGTTTGGTTTCCACATCATTAAGCGCCACCAATAACATTGCATGCCAGAGCAACTCGCCACCGCTGCCATTGTGATCATTGGCAATGAGATACTTTCGGGCAAAGTGAAGGATGAGAACTCTCACTATCTCTGTCGNGAATTGCGTGATCTTGGAGTGGAGGTTCGTTCTATCGTGACCATCCCCGATGATACCGAAACGATCAGTAATGTTGTCTGGCAGGCTTCTGAAAAGTACACTTGGGTCTTTACCAGCGGAGGCATTGGCCCCACGCATGATGATCTGACGGTCCCTTCGATTGCAGCAGGTTTTCAAACNCCACTGGTNCGTTCGGAAAANCTNNCAAAGCTGATNNGTNGCTANTACGGNAAAGAAGTGAATNAAGCCCATTTNAGAATGGCCATGATTCCANANGGNTCAGAGCTTNTATTTGATGAGAGCAAGCGGGTNTCTCAAATACTCTTCCATAANATTTTGATCTTNCCNGGAATCCCCNGACTGCTTCAGCGAAGATTCCAAACCTTTCGGGAACGCTTCCGTAGCAACCCNATCTATCTACACNAAATTTTCCTGAATTGTGATGAAGGACAGATTGCNCATCTANTGGATCAAANTCTCNTTACCTACCCAGAACTGCAACTAGGCTCCTACCCNCGAACNAAGNANGAAGANGAACANGAGGTGAAGCTNACCTTGGAATCGAGAGAAGCCGNCTACNTGCAGGAAGCNNCNAATTACNTNNTTNANCANATCCCTNCNNAGTTTATTTTGCGTAACGAATCCCCAANCTAANACCNNCTNATGAATNCCCNACAACTAGCNGANCAGTTTNNAGATCGTGGNCCTCTNTTACACCTTGTNCTAGANGGNTGGGGAGTNGGCCCNCCNNATGANACCAATGCGCTCCACAAAGCTTCTCTNCCAATCTTTAAACNAATCACNGANCAGTANCCTTACACCCAACTNTGGACGCATGGTACATACGTTGGCNTACCTGNNGATAANGATCTCGGTGGTTCTGANGTTGGACACATGACCCTGGGNGCTGGAATCGTCANGGAGCAAGGTCCCTCTTTGATNAAACGTATGATCGACAGTGGGGANNTCTTNGAAANTCCAGTACTNCAGAAGTTGACCNACAATTGTCTTCAGNACGANACACCTCTCCANCTNCTTGGTTTACTCTCCNATGGTAATGTTCACAGNCACATTGATCATACCATTGCCTTGATTAATCATGCATTCAAGCATGGTCTCCGTCGTTGCTATGTACATGCTTTGCTTGATGGTAGAGATGTCTCGATTCAGTCGGCACTGGACTACACCGAACAGTTGGAGTCTCTCTTCCATCAACTCAAAAGCCAGCGTGCAGAGATCGACTATGGTTTTGCCAGTGCAGGTGGACGAGAAAAAATCACGATGGATAGAGATCAGAACTGGTCTAAGATTCAACTCGGCTGGAATCTGCATGTTCATGGGAAGGGAGAGCATCAATTTACATCAGTTCGTGAGGGGATTGAATATTTTCGCCAGCAGTCTCCCGACATCATTGACCAAGATCTACCAGGATTTTCAATCGTGCGGGACGGAAAGCCTGTCGGACGGATCCAAGACCACCACAGTCTCATCTGCACCAACTTTCGGGCAGATCGAGCGATTGAGTTTACTCATGCGATTTTGGACGATTCCTTCCCACATTTTGATCGAGGATTACGACCCCAGATCCAATATGCTGGGATGATGACCTATGATCAGGACCTCTATCTTCCACCATACTACCTTGTCGGAACACCCAAAGTTGAAAATCCTTTCGGCAAACGCATTCTAGAAAAAGGGTTACGACAATTCCGGCTGACGGAAACCCAAAAATTTGCTCATGTGACTTTCTTCTTCAATGGAGGCTATCGAGAACCTCTTGATCCAAAAAAGGAAATCTATCACCCGATCAACTCGGACAAGGTTGATTCCTTTGCGAATGTTCCAGCCATGAAAGCCAAGGAAATCACAGACCAGGCAATCCAGTTTTTACGTTCGGGAGAGTTTGATTATGGACTAATCAACTATGCAAATGCGGATATGGTGGGGCATTGTGGAAAAATAGAGGCTGCAATCAAGGCAGTAGAAGAAGTGGACCGGCAGCTTGGCAGACTATTACCGGTGATCGATGAGGTGGATGGTATCCTTGTGATCACAGCAGACCATGGAAATGCAGATGAGATGCTGGTCAAGAATAAGCAAGGTAGCTGGGAAAGCAGTACGAAGCATTCACTCAATCCAGTGCCTTTTGTGATTTATGATCCGAAATACAAGCAACAGTATCAACTGCAAGCACATGGCCCTGGGATCAACCTGAACCTGAGTCATGTGGCCGCAACTCTGTTTATGCTCATGGGAGAAACACCTCCTAATGACATTAATGATTCCTTGTTCAGATTATGACCTTGCACGGGAACGTTGTCTGTAAAGATTGCCAGATCACTCTTGATTCTCATTAAAACTGAAAACCCTAAATTCCGCCCCCACCTAACACAAATGTCCCAGATCACCTGTATTGGAGCCGGCTATGTTGGTGGCCCAACAATGGCTATGTTGGCACTCCACTGTCCAGAGCATAATTTTACAGTTGTAGACATCAATGAAGAGCGAATCCAGCGCTGGTCTTCTGACAATCTACCAATCTATGAACCTGGTCTGCTGGAGGTCGTGCAGCAAGCAAGAGGTCGTAACCTTTTCTTTTCCAACGATATTCCCACAGCTATTCAACAAGCTGATATTATCTTTGTTGCTGTTAACACCCCAACCAAGGCATTTGGTGAAGGAGCTGGAAAAGCTGCCGATTTACAGTACTGGGAAAAGACTGCTCGGGATATTCTGACACATGCCCGACAACCTGAGGTGATTGTCGTTGAGAAGAGTACACTGCCGGTTCGTACTGCGGAGGCAATGTCACGGATTCTATCTTCAGGTTCTAGCCACAGCCAATTCTCAGTTGTCTCCAACCCAGAATTCCTGGCAGAAGGCACCGCAATCCCCGACCTACAGGAACCAGATCGAGTGCTGGTTGGTGGGGAAGAGAATGTATTCGGCCGTCGCGCAGCCCGAACGATTGCTGACCTTTACGGTCATTGGATCGTGAAAGACCGGATACTGCTCACCAATGTCTGGAGCAGTGAACTCTCCAAATTGGTGGCCAATGCGATGCTGGCACAGCGAATCTCCTCGATCAACAGCATTTCCGCCCTCTGCGAGAGAACTCAAGCCAACATAGGTGAAATCAGCCGTGCCATTGGGATGGATCGGAGAATTGGACCTCATTTTCTGCAGGCGAGCATTGGATTTGGTGGTTCTTGTTTTCGTAAAGACATATTGCACCTGTCTTACCTCTGCGAATACTACGGACTGCCTGAAGTTGCTGATTACTGGGCCAGCGTAGTGCGGATCAACGAGTTTCAGACAGATCGTTTCTTCAAGAATATCCTCAAGCAGCAGTTCAACACCTTGGCAGGAAAGAAAATCACCCTGTTTGGCTTTGCCTTCAAGCCAGATACTGGAGACACACGTGATTCTCCAGCCATTTCGCTCTGTCGGAAACTCCTGAGTGAACATGCCCAAGTGCGGGTGCATGATCCTAGAGCTCGAGAAGAAACCGAGCATGACCTGGCTTCCATGGAAGGAGACATTGCTTTTGTCGAGGATCCGTATGAGGCTGCTTATGGAGCCCATGCCGTTGCGCTAGTGACACAATGGCAGCAATATCGTGACCTCGACTATGGGCATATTTTAGAGAATATGATGCGACCTGCTTACCTGTTTGATGGCCGAAACCATCTTGATCATCAGTATCTCTTCAATCTGGGTTACAACGTCTTTCCACTGGGGAGTGCCCCCCTAACTCACCTTTAACCAACAACCTTGGTGGTTAGGAGCCACCACCTTTAACCTGAGGGGAATCCATGAGTAGCTTTGAGGCCAACCTGAGGACGATGCCCTTTGCAGAACAAACAGTCCTGCTCCGCATCTTTAACTCCAAAGACGAGTTGATGGCAATTTTGCCCAATTTTCCAGCCAAGCAGGGAACCTTGCGTGTATTCTCACACGTAGCCAGTACCACGGGACAAATTGGACGGGATGAAGCCAACGAAGTGCTCCGTGTTTTTGGAGAGTACACTGAGCGTGCACAACAAAATCCTGGTCTTCATCCGAAGTTGGACCTCCTCCTCAATCTTCGTGATGGAGACTTTCTGAGAATTGAGAGGATCGAAAGCTCATACGCTAATCTGCTAGCCAATATCCATGACCGCAAGGCGAGCGCAGCAGAATCAGAGGCTTTCATTGAATTGCTTAATCAGGGGAAAGTGAGGGCTGCTGAAAAAGTGCGGGATGAATGGGAACCCCAAACCTACGTGATTGATGGAGTCCTGAATTACTTTGGTACGCACGGAAATCAGCGGATGGAATCAAACTACTGGGACAAAGTTCCTTTGAAGTATTCCAACTACACGGATCAAGACTTTGAGGCTAGCGGTGTTCGCTATGCGCCTGGTAGTATCGTGAGAAATGGAGCCTATATTGGCCCACAAACCGTAATTATGAATCAGGCTTTCATCAACATCGGTGCCTATATTGCTGGGGGTGGTGTGATGATTGATGGTGGCAGTAGAATCGCTTCCTGTGCTCAAATTGGTCGAGGGGTTAAATTCGGTGCAGGCTCTGGAATAGAAGGCATCCTCGAACCTGCGGGCCGTCTGGCCTCTATTGTCGAAGATAACGTCAAGATCGGAGCAATGTGCGAGGTGGCAGGGGTGATTGGAGAAGGTGCGGTCGTTGCCAGCGGGGTCGTGATGGCTTCTGGTAAGAAAATTATCGATGAGGAGACAGGAGACGTAGTTCCTCCACTTGAGTGCCGTGTGGGTAGTGAAACGTTTCTACTTCCTGTTATTCCACCATACCGTCTTGCAGTCGGAGGTTCTCTATTGAGTTCCAAGGGACGTATTGCGACGGATGCGGTCATCCTGAAACCAGGAGATCTGAGAGAATCGGCAACCCTAAAGCATTTCCGTAAACAAGGTATTCTCTACAGCTGATTCCCAACCCTACAAAGCCCGTGCACTGTTCTGCGCACGGACTTCCTCTCATTGTGCAGCAACTGCCTTGCTATCCCGTAGCTCTTCTACAATTGTTCGATCGATAGGCACCTGAACATATCCGGTTTCTTCACTCCAGAAGTAATAATAACCGGTAGGTGTTCCATCCTCTTTCTCGCCACTGGTAATCTTACCATCCTTGATTGTCCAAGACTTAACGACTTGTCCTTCATCAACGTAGCTGACCTTGTAGTCTTTTCCAAGAACATTATCTGCACTTCTAAAAAATTGGTTGCGAGCTTCTTCTGTGCAACCTGCAAGAGCTAAGGCCAAGAGGAATAAACCTGTCAACATTCTCATATAGTATCTCAGTGAAAGTGAATAAATTGCGAAAGGAAAGTAGGGAACAACCTAGCGAAAGCTAGCAGGGAGCGCAAGTGAATCTAGTGAAGATAGCAGATCCTGTCACTGGGAGTGGAGGATCTGCTGCACAAGGAAAGAAATCAGCCGAGCAGGTAGTAGAAGCCCATGTAGCTGACACCCATAATCACGGTAGGAATGGCCGCACCCATAGCTAGGTTGGCTGGATTCACACCGCCAGGGAAGTAGCGTGACAAGATGGATTGTCCTGCAGGATTCGGAGCATTGGCGATGACAGTCAGACCACCACCAGTTACAGCACCCGCAACAACTGCGTACTTCTGGCCATCGGTAAAGCCAGGTACCAGTGTAGCCAAGAAGGTGATTGCTGCGTTGTCATTGAACGCTGTCAAAACCGTTGATCCAATCATCAAGGGCAACTCACTCAAACTTTGTAGCACAGGTGCGATCCACCAAGCCTGAACCCCACCGTGAGTTACTAGACCAGCTAGGAAGAAGCCTACCAACAATGGCCCCTTGATCTCCAGTTTGTTTTGATAGGCTTTGGAGGCCATGGTGAATCCAATGAAGAAGAGGAAGCCACCAATGAACAGCGGTGGGTAGTGCGCATTGAAGACAGTCCAGGCCATGAAGAGCAGGTGAGTGACTGTGACCCAACCTGGAATCGGATCTTCACGATCTTCCCACTTGGCTGGTGCATTTGTTTCGGATGATTCGCTAGAGTCAGACTTCTTTAAGTTGGCAAATTCATTCTTGAAAATGATGTAGTAGAGAATGTTTGCTATCACAACACCTATGACAGCTTTCCAACCAAAGTTGACCATCATGAACGCGATGTCCCAACCCCAGGGAGCTGCGACCATCAAAACTGGTGGAGCTGCAAAGTGAGTCAGTGTGCCTCCGACAGACACGTTAACGAACAGAAGCCCAATCGTTGCGTAAGCGAACTTAGGACTCGGGTTGTAATCATAGAACTGCTTGGCTAGTAACAAAGCAGCAATTGTCATTGCAGCTGGCTCAGTAATGAAGGAGCCAAGCAAAGGAGCTAGGGTCAAAATAGAGAACCACCAAGCCTGAGTAGTAGATTGACCAAACGCAGCCACTCTACCCATAATTTGTTCTGCTAGCTTCACGATTGGACGAGTAGAAGCGATAGCCATGATCACTACAACAAACATTGGCTCAATATAAACCACCGTGTGTGCGATGTAGTCTTTAAAGGTAGACCAATCGTAGAAGCCAATGATGGCAACCATCAGCGCAATCACCCAAATTCCAAAAATCGCCTCTATTTCACCAATGAAGTGAAACAACTCCGCTTTGAAAGATGGACTATTCTTGATGAACTCCTCAGACTTTCCTGCTTTGCGAAGCTCTTCTTCGTGGTGATGTTTGATGTGGTGAGCTTTCTCTGTTATTGGAGCAGCCGCAAAAGTGTGGCAAATCGCTAACAGGAACACCAATGAGCCAACAAGGTTGAAGGGACTTTCTGCAATACGAGAAGCCAGAATTGATCCGATCCCTCCTCCTTCTGGGTCGTTATAATCTTCCAGGGCTATTGGAAAGTTTGTTTCCACAGTTCCACCGCCACCACCGGCCGCAATCACGAAGCCGGCAAGCAGTACGAACAAGACTGGAATCATCCAGGCTCTTCGTGACAAGGCTACAGCAGCCAAGGTAGACAGACTCCAGTCACGAATGCCGAGCTGTCGCTCAATTC
Organism: Deltaproteobacteria bacterium; assembly: GCA_002683655.1. GTDB lineage: Bacteria > SAR324 > SAR324 > SAR324 > NAC60-12 > JCVI-SCAAA005. Next base: position 5,489 of record NYTS01000073.1, on the reverse strand, counting down.
CATCCAACATCTTTTGGATAGGTGCTGGCAAACTGGGACTTCCCAACACTTGTTCTCGAAACGCTACCGAACTTCGGCGAGTTCGGTTCGCTGACGCTCCTGAGGACCGGCGTCGAAAGGAAGAATTTCTCCGCATTTTGGGCTCCATTGCTGAAAATACTATTAAAGAAGAGGTGATCGGGGACTAAATTGATTTGGCTTTTTTCTGGCATGCCAACCTGAGATCAACTGGCAGATGCTGAAAACAGCGAAAGTAGCAGCGCCTAGAATCTAGCGATTCGGACTGTCTGGAAACCCCTCTCCTGATTCGTTTGCAAGGATACATTGATCAGTTCCGAACGCAATCCGAAATTCCAGTAGCAGAGCAATTGTGTCAACTGATTCGCTAACGATCTTGCATCTGTCTGACTTACATTTCAGTGCATATCCCAAAAATTGGAACCAGTGGTTTTCTAAACGACTACTGGGAGCTACCAATTGGTGGCTGAACCGGAGCTCGAAATATCCATCACAGCGCTACCTTCAACTGATTGAAGTTGTGAGACAGATGGGTTGGGATCACTTGGTGATTAGCGGAGATCTCACACAACTTGCGCTGCCTGAGGAATTTGCCAAAGCACGAATGGCTTTGCGGCCTCTATTGCAGAATCAGGAAAGAGTTAGCATTGTTCCTGGAAATCATGATTATTACGTAAGCGAAAACGAAGAATCAGACTATTTCCGAAGCTACTTTGGAAGTTTTTTTGGAAAAAATGAAATCCACACCCGTCGACTTAATCAGAATTGGCACTTAATTGGTTGGCATAGCGCAGCACCAACACCATGGTACAGCGCTTCCGGCTGTGTCCGGCGTCAAACCCTGAAGGCCACAGACGAGTACATGCAACAACAAGCGACAGATACGCGGTTTGTTCTGGTCAACCATTACCCAATCAGTTTCCCAGACAGAGAACACGATACGAAACACGAACTGCTGAACTTGGAGCAGGTCCAGTATTGGCTGAGCAGGCGGCCACAGATTCGACTATACCTGCATGGACACATTCATCATAACTGGCATCATGTACAGCAATATGCATCGCATTCGCTGCATGTTGTCAATTCGGCTTCATCGACCATGATCGACGAGAAGTCTACATCCAGTTTTCACCGTATTCGGTTGCGTAAGGATCAAATACAAGTGGAACCTATTAGTTTTTGAAAGCCCATGTCCAAATTTTGGTTATCCTTCTGCTGTCTAGCTCTCGCTTCTCCAGTGTTTGCCCAAGGGAATAGCATATCTGGCAACCGCTGTGCTGAAGCAATTCGTCAATTGACAGAATTCGAACCAACTGGAATCTACGGAAGTAGCGTCGAAGACGAATGGACACCAGCTTCAATGTATTTATTGCAGCGAGAAGCAGAGAAATACCGGGTACTGCACCGACATTTTCTAGATCAGGTAGAAGATTGGCGTTTCGAAGTGCTGGAAATGAAAGGAGGGAAAACTATGATGTTTGTTTTCGCTAAAACTTTTGAACCTCGCTACTGCGAAGGCCCTAACGCTTTTTTTGTCAAGAGAATCAAGCAGGAACCGATTGGGGAAACTCGCGCACAAATTTCAGACAGGAGGTAAATTTTCTTCCCGATTTTGTTTTTGGGAATTCCATCCGTGGCGCATTCGCTCCAGCGTCTGCTGCCACAGCATCTCTTCAAATTGTCGCAGAGAAAGAGGTTGATTCTTCATGACTCATCCCTCTTTCGGAGATCTGCATCATCGCTTACCACAAATCGCTTTCTTGGACTTCAATCATCTCCAGGACATCTTCCGTCAAAATTAGGTCATCACCGAAAATCGGTTCTCCAATTACTTTATCAACCTGCTGAATTTGTCCACCTCGCTCCAGATAACGAGTAGTGGCTGCTTGAATTTCTTCGCGGGTGATTTGAAGGATCATGAGATCTCCTTGTTAAATTAATTATTTATTATCGAATGATTTCAGATGTCTAACTAATCTTATTCAAGATTTTTTTAGACTGTTTATACACAAACTGCAGTATACATGCCACGAATAAAAAAACTCTTTGCCACCCATAATTTCCCAAAACTTTATTTTTGGTCGGAAATCCGCCAATATAAATTTATGTAATTCTTATTTAATAAAATCTTTTCTGGTTTCTTATACAGGGAGGAAATAGTCCATGGCAGAGACCACATCAGAATCTGCACTTTCCGAAGAAGAGTTAGAATATTTTCGAAAGAAGTTGCTCGCAATGCGTGATGAGATTTACGCGGAAAGTGCAGCAACTGTTGAGGAAATGCAGAATGAGTCTACTCTCTACCCTGACCCAAACGACCGAGCTAGCCTGGAAGCTGAGCACTTCAATACCCTGAGGATCAGAGATCGCGAACGAAAGTTACTCGGCAAGATCGAGGCTGCCTTACAGCGCATTGAAGATGGCACTTTTGGTATTTGTGAGATCACCGGCGAGCCGATTGAAAGAAAACGTCTGGAAGCCCGTCCCGTCACTACTCTCAGTCTGAAGGCAAAGGAAGAGCAGGAGCTCGAAGAACGTCGTCAACATCGCTGACCCAGAACCTGCCCACCAACTCAATAATGCAAATCAACCAATCATCCTCGCTTTTTGCCAGGGCTCAACTGCGCATTCCAGGTGGAGTGAACAGCCCTGTCAGAGCATTCAAATCTGTTCGCAGTACACCTCTTTTCATCCGTGAGGGGAAAGGGAGCCACATTACTGATGTCGATGGCAATAACTACATTGATTATATTGGCTCTTGGGGGCCTCTTATTCTTGGACATTGTCACCCTGAAGTAATGGCTGCGATCGAAGAGGCACTTCATCGAGGAGCTTCTTTTGGAACACCTACCGAAGGAGAAGTGTATCTAGCAGAAATGATCTGTACTGCAGTGAACAGTGTCGAAATGGTTCGACTGACCAACTCCGGTACAGAAGCTTCCATGGCTGCGATCCGAGTTGCCAGAGGATATACGGGCCGCGACAAGATCATCAAATTTGAAGGCTGCTACCACGGCAGTGTGGATTCTTTATTGGTCAAAGCAGGATCAGGCGTGATGACTCTTGGCCTTCCAGACTCCCCAGGAGTACCTGCGTCTTTCGTTGAACACACTCTTCTTGCCGATTTCAATAATCTCGAGTCGGTCACCGATCTCTTTGACGAATATGGTTCCGAGATCGCAGCCGTAGTTCTTGAACCTGTCGCAGGAAACATGGGAATGGTAGTGCCAGACCTAGATTTTCTGAAAGGATTGCGGAATCTCTGCGATGTTCATGGATCCTTGTTGGTGTTTGATGAAGTCATGACTGGCTTCCGAGTTGATTATGGAGGGGCCCAGGAGATTTTTGGGATTATCCCTGACATGACCATTTTTGGAAAAGTGATTGGAGGAGGTCTACCGGTTGGAGCTTATGGAGGCAGACAGGATGTGATGTTGATGGTCGCACCCGCTGGTCCAGTTTATCAAGCTGGCACTTTATCTGGGAACCCACTGGCAGTAGCAGCGGGTCGCAAAACATTGGAAATTTTACAGGCTCCCGACACATATGCAGAATTGAGCCGAAAATCCAACTGGCTGATCGATGAAATGCGGCAGAGCGCTGGACAAAATGGAATTCCATTTCAGACCAATGTCATGGGTGGGATGTTCGGCTTTTTCTTCGCTGAGAAACCGGTTCGTAATTATCAGGACGCTGCTGAATCAGATCAGGATCACTTCCGTAAATTCTTCATGGGTATGTTAAAGGAAGGGATTTACTTGGCACCTTCTGCCTTTGAAAGTGGCTTTATCTCGATAGCCCATACGGAAGAAGACCTAGAAAAGACAGCAGCAGCCTGCCGCAAAGTGATGGCCACACTGTGAGCTTGCTCACGATCGATGAATACCTACGGCAGCCCGTAGCCGAGAGACTACACTACTATCAGCGCGAAGGTCGACTATATCATGTGATGATGTCGCAACAGTTCCCTCGTCCACTGATGGAAGAAATCTTCGGTGTCGCCAACACACTCAAGGCCATGTCACATGACTACGAAGGTCTTGAGTTCCTCTCTCGCCTGCTACGCCACAAGCGGGCGATGCTTTACTTCACTCAACCTTCTACTCGTACATTCCTCTCCTTTTTGACTGCTTGCCAACTTGTCGGCATCACAACTGGGGAAGTGCAAGATCCTGCACTATCTTCTGAATATAAGGGAGAGAGCCAGGAAGACGCGATCCGGGTCTTTAGCAGCTACTTCGATCTTGTAATCATGCGTGATCCAAAACCTGGTTTTTGTGAATACATCGCATATCGCCAAGATCGGACCGGCTTCAGTGTCCCAATCCTCAACGGTGGTAGTGGCAAGGACCAGCATCCCACCCAGGCACTACTGGACCTCTACACGATGCACCGCTCCTTCCAGCGAATGGGTGGAATCTCTGGGAAGAAGTACGCTTTCGTAGGAGATCTTCAACGTGGTCGAGCTGTGCGCTCAGTCATGTATTTGCTCGCTAATTACGAAGATCTCGACTTCTATGCCGTTGCACCCAAGGGCTTTCAAATTTATCCAGACCTTCAACTACATCTGGAGGAGCGGGGTGTTCGTCTACACTTCACAGATCAATTGAACGAGGTGTTACCTAAGGTAGATTGCATTTATATGACCCGCGTACAGGATGAATACGACCTTTCCGGAGAGTCAGGCAAGATCGACTTGGCCAGCTTCAGCCTCACCGAAGAGAATGTGAGCTTACTGCCCGAACACGCCATCATTCTTCACCCACTACCTCGGCGTCAGGAAATATCCAGTGGAATCGATGCCAATCCACGAGCAATGTACTGGTCTCAGCTACGTAACGGAGTCTATATTCGGGCTGCACTTCTGCTCTACATTTTTGGAAAAAATGAACAACTGCCGATTATCCAGGAAAAATCCAGCTCATGACCAATAGTCTTTGTATTAGAAACGCAACCAAATCAGTTTAAAATACTAATATTATTTGTTTTTCTATTTTCACACAGCTTACACACTCTAAATTTTTACACTGAATTTATTGGACATTTTTGATAATGTTGAACGCACAGCTACGCGAAAATTCCAAAAAGTTTAAAAACGTGGAGCAGATATGGGTGGAAGGAAGACAGAATACAAAGAGGATGAGATAGCAATATTTGATGATGCCTGTGTGTACAAGCGTGGAGACTATTGGCAGTTTAGGCTTTGGTTGGAAAAGGAGAAGAAGTACGTAAGGAAGAGCTTGCGGACAAGGAAAAGGACAGAAGCTGTGGAACTAGGCAAGGAGTTGTACTTGGAATTGTTTGCAGACATGAAGCAAGGCAAGAGCTACTACAGTATTACTAGTGAGAAAGCCGCAGAGAAATACTTGGCTGCAAGGAAGCATGACTGTGCAATGGGATTGATTGCAGCAAGTAGATATAAAACGCTGAAATCACATCTAAAGCATTGGATAGCATTTATTGACAAGAAC
>NYTS01000072.1 GCA_002683655.1 Deltaproteobacteria bacterium | reverse complement strand
GGCTCAGTGTGGTGAACATCAAGATGGCCGAGCAACCTATGGCCACAGCCTGATCATCTCTCCTTGGGGAGAAATTCTGGCAGAGGCTGGAGAGACTCCTTGCAATCTCTACGGGACAATTTCATTGACGGAACCAGAACGAGTTCGTTATAAGGTACCCGCATGGCAACACCAACCCCAGTTTCGTCTGACTTTTTGCTAAGCTCTTCCAATGCGCTTCAGCGATGATTTTGTGCGTGAGGTAGTCAATCGTACTGACCTCGTCCAGTTAATGGAAGAACGAGGTGTCGCTCTACGCCGCACAGGTAGCACCTTCAAAGCCTGCTGTCCTTTCCATTCTGAAAAGACTCCATCCTTCAATGTCAATCCGCAGCGTGGCTTCTTTCATTGTTTTGGCTGCGGAACTAGCGGTGATGCCATTCGTTTTCTGATGTTGTTCGAACGCTTGACCTTTGCCGAAGCGGTCACCGACCTCGCCAACAAGGCGGGCGTAGAGTTGCGTCACGAAGGTAAATCGAATCAGCGCAAACCTGACCAGGAAGCTGGCCTGCATGCCTTACAACTCGCTAGCGACTTCTATCAACAACAACTGCAAGGGCCGACGGGACAAAATGTTTGTGCATACCTAGATCAGCGTTATGTCCCAGCAGAATGGCAGGAACGCTTTCAGCTTGGCTTTGCTCCAGATGATTGGCAGCGACTTCACCAGTATCTCCTTGCCCAAAAAATTCCTGCTCAGATTCAAGAGCAGTGTGGACTAGTCAAAATGGCAGAACAGCAAGAGCGTCGCTATGATCGCTTTCGCAACCGACTGATCTTTCCCATTCGGGATGCTCGGGGACGTTGTATCGGCTTTGGGGGTAGGGTCATCCGTAGCGAAGATCAACCGAAATATTTGAATAGCCCTGAGACCCCATACTACCGTAAAAGCCAGGTCCTCTACGGTCTTTACGAAGGCTTGGAGACGATTCGTCGGAGCCAGGAACTGATCTTTGTGGAGGGGTATCTGGATGTAATCCGGATGCATCAGTACGGCTTCGCCCAGGCAGTCGCTACTTGTGGAACCGCGTTGACTCCTGAACATCTGCAACTGATTCGACGCCACGCCAACTCAGTGGTCTTACTGTTCGATGGTGACGCTGCAGGTCAAAAAGCAGCTTTGAAGAATTGTCAGTTGTTTCTGCCTGTTCCTCTCGACACATACATCCTAACACTCCCTGAAAACGAAGATCCTGACAGCTTTTTACAGAATAAAGGCAAAGAATCATTCTCCAAATTATTAGCGAGGAAGCAACCTCTTTTAGAGTATTTGATCCGCCAAACATTGGCAAAATATCCTGAAACTGTCCCTGGACGCCAGGAAGCTCTTCGTGAGTTGCTCGTCGCAGCTCAGCCGATTCATAAACTCGAACAGCGCCAGATGGTTTGGGTGCAAATTGCTGAGGCACTACGCCTACCTAACGAAACAGTTTTTGCTGCAGCAAAAACCTTGACAAATTTTTCAAAAAACAATAGAATAGCAGGTTTTTCAAATACTGTGATGCGCAAATCGTCGCATTCACCAGACGAGCGGTTTTTGCTGCAAGCACTGCTGACCGAGGCTCAATTGATGTCTCTCGCAAAGCAGTTTTTGCGTCCAGAAGATTTCCGACACTCCCTCTACCGGCAACTGTATGAACAACTGTTGCAGCTCCCAGACGACGCATCTAGCGCCCACCTTCCACAACAATTTGCCAAGGAGCAACCAGAGTTAGCACGGGAATTGGCGGCTTTGTACGCCACCGACTTCTTGCACGAACATCTTGAGTCTCAGTTCCGTCTCTCTCTGCGACGTCTCAAGGAACGTCACCTGCGAGAATATCGCCAGGAACGCTTGCAGTCGGTAGCGCCCAATTCAACAGAACATGCTCTGTTGGGACGCACCTTACGTCAGATGGAAGAAGAGTTGAACCGCATTTTCAAACCTCGCTAAGTGTGAGCCCATGAACGCAAATGCCCACTCCTCCTCGCAAGCCCAAGCCGAACAAAAAATTTTGGACAAGGTAATCCGCGAACTAATTGCGGAAGGACGCGACAAAGGATTCGTCACTCTTGACGAAATCAATGCTCAAATCAGCAGTACCACAACCCCTGAACAGTTGGAGCGCATCCTCAACGTTCTCTCTGATATGGACATTGAGGTCCTTGATTCAAGTAAAAATGTCAGCCTTGGCAAGCGGGAAAGCAGTAATGACATGGACTTTGAGCCTGCAGAGGAATTGGATCTGGAGCCGGGAGTTGACAACAACACTGATGACCCCGTACGCATGTATCTGCGGGAAATGGGTGGTATTGAACTGCTCACCCGGGATGGAGAGGTTTCTGTTGCTCGGCAGATTGAGGAAGGCCATCAGGAGTTGATCGAAATCTTCGTGGAATCCAATCTTGTACTGCTACATCTGTTTGATGTCGCCAAAAAATTGCGCTCTGAGAAACTGCGTGCTCGTCATATCATTTCAGGACTCGATGAAGACGACAATGTCATAGAAGATGAATCCAAGGCAACACGAGAACTGATCCAGAACTTGGATCGAGCCCGAGGAGACTATGACATTGTCGTTGGCCTTCAGCAACAATCCCAGGAGCGAGAGCTGAGCGAGGAAGAACAAGCCCTGATGACCACGCACAAGCAGAATTACCAGAACACGATTCGCAGTATCAACTTCAACTCTCGACAAATCGACAACATGTGCAGCTTGATGTTCAAGCACAAGGGCAAGATCGATTTGACCCATCGTCAGTTGGATCGATATCGGCAAAATCTGGTTCTCGATTTGGATGCTGCCGACGAACTCCTTACAGAGTGGGAGCGAGCTCATGAAACTGAGAATGAAGAGCTAGAAGCGCCAATTCGAAAGCAGATTGAAGAACGAGCCAAACAGCCTTTCAATATCGCTCGACGTGTCTACGAGAAAATACAGGCTTGCCGACAGCGGATTGCGACGATGACTGAGCGCACTGCACTAGACTGGAACGCCTTCCAACTGGAAGTAAAGAAATTGCGGCAAGCCGAGCGCAATGTGAAGTTTGCCAAAAGCCAGTTGGTGGAAGCAAATCTTCGACTCGTGATCAGCATCGCCAAAAAGTACACAAACCGTGGCCTACAGTTTCTGGATCTGATTCAGGAAGGAAACATTGGGTTAATGAAGGCCGTGGACAAGTTCGAGTATCGCCGAGGATACAAGTTTTCAACCTATGCCACCTGGTGGATTCGTCAGTCGATTACCCGAGCGATTGCTGATCAGGCGAGAACCATCCGTATTCCTGTGCACATGATCGAGACCATCAATAAGCTCTCCCGCACCTCTCGTTCCCTGATTCAGGAGTTTGGGAGAGAACCAACGCCAGATGAGCTGGCCGAACACATCGGTATGCCACTTCACAAGGTGCGAAAGGTTCTCAAGATCGCCAAGGAACCGATTTCCCTAGACACACCTATCGGAGACGATGAAGATTCACAACTCAAGGACTTCATTGCTGATGAGAAAGCCAGTAATCCATCAGATGCGACCACGAAGGCAAATTTGGGGGACCTGACACGGACTGCCTTAGGAACCCTCACTCCACGAGAGGAAAAGGTGCTGCGCATGCGCTTTGGGATCGATGAAGTCAAGGATCACACCCTTGAAGAGGTTGGACAGGACTTTGACGTAACACGGGAGCGAATTCGCCAGATTGAAGCCAAGGCACTCCGAAAGTTGCGACATCCGACACGGAGCAAACTACTCAAATCCTTCCACGAAGGTTGAAATGGAGTTGACGCATCGTCCACGGCGCTTACGTCGGAATGCTCCGATTCGGTCTGTGGTACGTGAAACCTTGCTGGCTCCACAGCAGTTGATCTACCCACTCTTCGTCGCTGAAGGTAAAGGGCTGCGTGGGCCAATCAGTACCATGCCGGGTCAACATCGACTTTCTATGGATGAATTGGTCAAAGAGTGCAAAATGGCATACGAACTGGGAATTGGTGCTGTCAACCTATTTGGTTACTCCACAGAAAAGGACGACAAGGCTACTAAGGCCTATGATGTACAAGGACTAGTGCAACGAGCCATTCGGGCCATCAAGGCTGCGCTGCCCGATCTTTGTGTTCAGACCGATGTTGCCCTCGACCCCTACACTATCCATGGCCACGATGGCTTGGTGGTGGGAGAAGAGATCGTCAACGATGAGACCGTTGAGGTCCTTTGTAAGATGGCAGTTTCTCATGCTGAAGCTGGAGCCGACTGGATTGCCCCCTCCGACATGATGGATGGTCGAGTAGGAGCAATCCGTGAAGCACTGGATGCTTCTGGGTTTGAGCAAGTTAGTATCTTGGCTTACACCGCAAAGTACGCATCCTGCTTTTATGGTCCCTTCCGAGGTGCTCTGGATTCAGCACCTAAAAAGGGTGATAAGAAAACCTATCAGATAGATCCCGCAAACTGGCGTGAGGCTCTACGAGAAGCCGAACTGGACATCTCCGAAGGAGCCGACGTGATCATGGTCAAACCGGCCTTGGGCTATCTCGATGTAATCACCCGTCTGCGGGAAGCCTTTGATGTGCCGATTGCTGCCTACAACGTCTCTGGCGAATATGCGATGATCTGTGCTGCTGCAGAAAAAGGTTGGATTGATCAGGAGCGTGCCATGATGGAAACTCTGCTCTCAATTCGTCGAGCTGGAGCTGACATGATCCTCACTTACTTTGCTCCTGCCGCTGCGCGGTTACTTCAGCAGCAAGTCCACTCCTTTTCTTGAGTCCCCGCACTTTTCAACTCTTTCATCGGCCACACTTGTCCTTGTCTAACGAACGCTGGGGCATGTTGGCCGTTCTCGGTTCGGCTTTGCTGCTGTACCTCCACACGGTTGTCATGCGCTGGGGACAAGAAGCTGTACCGGCTCTGACTTCCAATTTCTATCTCTTTGTCTGCTTTTTGCTCGGCTGGATAATTATCTCCTGTGTTTTGTGCCGAGCTCGAAGGCTCCCCAAAGTAGAAGATAGAGGCTGGGTTGCCCTTCGTGCTATTGCCAACCTGCTCTCTGTTTTCTGTTTCTACCAAGCCGTCCAAGAGACTGGACTGGCTGAGGCCAATATTCTCAATATGACCTATCCGGTTTTTATTGTTATGCTCAGTTGGTTAGGTCTAGGAGAATGGGACTGGCTGGCCTCTGGGCTAACCGTTCTTGCCTTTATTGGCATTGTGCTGGTGATGTTTCCGGGAGAATTTTATTGGCAGAAGGGCAATTTTTGGGGAATTGCCTCAGGATTCATTGCTGCTTTTGGCATGCTTGCACTCAATCGAGCCAGACAGCGCAATACAGCCACAGATTTGTTGTTTTACGTTTTTGGCACGGGTGCTGTGATCTGCCTGGTAGGGTTCTATCGAGAGTTTTTCTGGCCAGGCTGGCAGGAAGCTCAATACTTATTTGGTAGTGCAGCGCTCAGTTTTATCGGTCAATATGCTCTGACCCTAGGGTTCCGCTATGTGAATCCTGTGGAAGGAAACATTATCTCCNCAANACGTATNCTGATTGCNNNNGCCTTNGGNCCNNTNCTNCNTATANGNGAAGNNCTTTCACTAGGTGGCTGGNTGGNNGCTGCNCNGATTTTTCTTGCCAATNTTTNNCTGGCNCATCGCCTTNGGCAAGGTNCTGATAAACAGANAANTNTATGAAAGATTTTNCTCACAACATTCTAGANCATNTGCCTTCNGCATTACTCGTNTGNNATCANCGTGGACAGGTCANTNATGCAAATGAAGCAGCNTCCAGGCTCTGGCANAAAGANCCANAAAAACTCTGCAAAAANCCTTTTGATCTNCNTTTTCTAGGTGANGAAANCCTTNTGTCTAAGCTTNATCAAGCNTTACGGCANGGGAANGAATTCAANGCAANAGAGTATCAGNTTGATGCCCCAAATCTNCGACAAGGANTCTTTNAACTTAGNATCAGTCCGGTCTANGAAGATGGCAAAATCGTNAGNGCTCTCATNACNCTCTATGACATATCAGCNCAGNGNGACAAGCAGGAGCGGGAGCAGCAGTTNCNTCTCAACNACGCAATNGGAATGTTNGCNTCCTCGATGGCTCATGAAATTCAAAATCCTCTNGGTGGNATCAAGGGGGCTACNCANNTACAAATGAGAGATTTGGANGNACTNGGGNTNTCCACAGAGCCTTCGGAGATGGTTTTGGANGAAATCAATCGAATTGAGCGCCTGTTNGAAGAGTTGCTTCTGCANTCCGACNCCCTACCCTTATCNGCCCAGCCTTTNAATATCCACGAAGTACTNGANACCNTCATTTGGTTTGAAGAAAANCGAGGCAATCGGCGATTGCNGCTGAACCGTATTTTTGACCCATCNCTNCCTGANATTGAAGGNGANCGCGANAANTTGCACCAAGTCTTTTTNAACCTGATCAGAAACGCCATTGAAGCTTCTCCCGAAGGTGGGGAAGTGACAATCCGTAGTTCTTTCTGTAGTCAATGGCAGCTAGCCGGGAAACATCTCACTCCCCAGCGAAAATACATGCTGATCGAAGTACAGGATCAAGGACCAGGGGTAGCTGACAAACACATCGGACAATTGTTTCAACCTCTCTTTACAACCAAACCAACTGGACATGGGCTTGGTTTGTCGATTTCTTACCGCATCATTCAATCTCATGCTGGTCTCCTGAATTACCAACCGATCTCTGGAGGTGGGGCTCTGTTCCAGGTCTATCTACCTATCCAACAAATAGGCTAATTCCAGCTTATTAGCCGAATCCAAACCAAGGATTTTCATCTTGTCATCGAGTCAGAGCATCGCTAGCTTGGGNTACCTTTTTNTCTTTTTGCCCATGAATCCTCGTCAGGGAGGTNTGTTTTGATCGANAAAACCCAGATTACTACGGGAGTCTACTGGGTTGCNGTTCCACAGGCCCAACTTCGTATTCTTTGCGGTTGCCCAGCTGATAGCGTCAAGCACTTGATGAAAAAGGGCTTGATTCAGTGGGTTGAGAAGAATGGAGTAACTTATGAGACCGGGCCCAACGCCATCCTGCTCTCAGATCTCTCACTGCAGAACGGACATTTCGCCAATCTTGCGGAATTCCCAGTGCTTCAGATGCTCTATCGCCAGGGTATCATCATCCCCAATCATCCTAACAACACCGGACACAAACCGATCCTGATCGGCCAAGAAGAGATCGTTCGCTCACAAATGAACTATATCTATCGAGGTAACTACGGCCTGATTTCCCTGCAGGAGATCGAAGCGGCTGGTATCTCTCCTGATGTCGCTGATGAGATGATGCGAATGAAGCTCCGCTTTGCCTTCGGCAATATCCGTCCAACGGAGGATCTGCTTGAAGACTGCATTGTTCGTGATCAGGCAGCAGAGATTCGAAATGGGGTTCTTGTTCTTAGACTTGGCTTCAATATCTACGAGTTCAGCTATGAAGGAGACTCGGTGCAGGTCGATCTGAATTTGAGCGAGGGAGAGGCCTATGAAACACCCTATGAACTTGGAGCACACCAGGTCAGTCGCGATTACTTCGCAATCACACACTCTGGAGAGGGAGATGGATGGGATACCAACCGTCCCTGCATGGCTAGCATCGTCACATTTCAGGGACGCATCTACCTGATTGACGCTGGACCCAACATTTCTCACAGCCTCAACGCGCTNGGCATCAATGTCAATGAGATCGAAGGTATCTTCCACACCCATGCGCATGATGACCACTTTGCTGGGCTGACCTCATTAATTCGTTCTGACCACCGCATTAAATACTACTCGACTCGACTCGTTCGTGAATCCGTCACCAAGAAATTGGCAGCCTTGATGTCANTTGATGAGAATCAGTTCAATGAGTTTTTTGAGGTACACGACCTTGAGTTTGACACTTGGAACAACGTCAATGGTTTGGAAGTCTTCCCAGTATTTTCACCTCACCCGGTAGAGACCAACATCCTCTTCCTACGTACTCTTTGGAAGGAGGGCCATGTGACTTACGCTCATCTCGCAGATATCACTGCCTTCAGTGTTTTAGAAGGAATGATCAGTGACGACCCCAAAGCTCCTGGAATTTCTCGTGAACTCTATGAGCGCACCCGATCCCATTACCTGACCAAGGTAAATCTGAAAAAGATTGATATTGGGGGAGGGATGATCCACGGCTTGGCGACTGATTTTCGAGCGGACAATTCAACAAAGATCGTGCTCTCACACACGGCCGGTCCTCTGTCGAATCAGGAAAAAGAGATCGGTTCTGGTCTAGCTTTTGGTATGACAGACGTTCTGATCCCAGGGAAGATCGACTACTACCTTAAGTACGCAGCAAAGTATCTCCACGCCTACTATCCGATGGTTCCTGAGAGCGAGATCAACATGCTGCTGAACTGCCCAAGAGTATCGTTTAGCGCAGGGACCATCCTGCTCAAGAATAACGAGGCTCCGGCCCACGTTTATTTGATTCTGACCGGCAGTGTGGAGTTCATCCGCGCTGAGAGTAAAATCAACAACATCCTCTCTGCAGGCTCATTGGCTGGTGACATGGGTGCCTTATTTGGGCTGATCAACTTCGGTACCTACCGGGCTGCCAGCTACATTGAGACTCTCCAGATTCCCAGTCATCTCTTCGAGGAGTTTGTTGCGCGTAACCGGATCTTCAACGCAATCCAGCGAGTGCAGGACCGCATTGAGTTCATGCGGTCCACCCCTTTATTCGGAGAGTCGGTCTCTTATCCAATTCAGACCAAGATCGCCCAGGTGATGGAGCAGGAGTTCTATCCTGAAGGAAGTGAGATCGAACTCACTCAACCCTCTCTGGTGTTGATCCGTCGAGGTCAGGTTGAGTTGTTAATGAAAGGGAAGACTCCACAGATTGTGGAAGAAGGGGAATTCTGTGGTGAAGAAACGATTCTCGGACAACAGCGTCGCTTCCTGATGAGAGCNGTTAAGGACTCACGAGTGTACAAGATCAGTGACTCAGAATTGCTTCGAGAAATTCCAATCGTACGCTGGAAACTGCTAGAACGTTCCGAGCAGCGCAACAGCGCATTTTGGCTAGAAGCCTAAGTTAGCGTGTGCCTGCACGAGAGAGTTCTTCACGAATCCACTGTTGGATAGCTGGGCGGTAGAGTTCTAGCAGGTCTTCACCCAACTGCGTCAACGTGTAGCCTCGTCCTTGGCATTGGAAGCATTTCTGTGAAAGATGAGGTTGCAAAGTATCGATTTCCAAATATCCTAATTTTCGACCACTCCCCTCACAAAACTTGCAAGACTCCTTGAAATCTGCCAGTAAACTTGGTGGTTGGTTCGGTTGCATGCTCTGCCTAAAAATTCTGTTAATAAATCAAAATCATGATCGTTCCTGACACTCACCTCCGCCAGATGGTCACTCAGGGTTATCTCCCAGAGGGGGTCAAAATTGGCCCATCTAGTGTAGATCTAACCTTGGGCAATAGCTTCAGCTGGCTGGCTCCCTCTCGAAGAAAAATTGTGCTNGGTGAACCTGTCGAATATGCTTCTGAAGTAGCTGACAGCTATGAGTTGCTACCCAATCACTTTGTCCTAGCCACAACGCGTGAGAGCATCCGCATTCCCAACAACATGGCTGCTTACGTCGAGGGTCGTTCCAGCATCGGTCGACTCGGATTACAGGTCCAAAACGCGGGCTTTATCGATGCTGGTTTTGAGGGCCAGATCACTCTGGAACTGGAAAACCAGTCACCATTTCCAATCGTTCTGCAAGTTGGCGTTCGTATCTGTCAAATCGTGTTTGTTCAGATGCTCGAGACGGCAGAGCAACCTTATGCTGGTAAGTACCTAAATCAACGTGGGGCAACACCGAGTCGCCTGGATCAAGATTCTGAGTTCGAGTGACTCCACAAGCCTTGGTTTTTGCCGCTGGACTCGGCACCCGCTTGGCTCCTCTGACAAAACAACTTCCAAAAGCTCTCGCCCCAATTCACGGCATTCCTGCTCTTGAGTGGATTCTGCGAAGACTCGAACAGCAGCAAGTCCAGCAGGTCGTGATCAACACACATGCACACGCAGAAAAGATCCATCACTTTGTTGAGGCTCGTACTCCTTCTTCTCTGAACCTACAAATCTCACACGAACCAATCCTTCTCGATACTGGTGGTGGACTTCGGCAAAGTCGATCTTTTTGGTCAGTGAACATATCGATTTTACTGCATAATGCAGATGTTTTCTCCAACGTCGATTTGACCACTGCTTGGCAAGTTCACTCTGAAACCAATTCTCTGGCTACTCTGCTCATCAAACAACGCCCAACCAACAATCGCCTGCTCGTTGATGAGGCTGATCTTCTTTGTGGTGTTCACTATGTGAAGCAACAGGATCACCGCATTCTAAGAGACCCCGTTGGAAGTCTGCGAGAAGTCGGCTTTTGTGGGATTCATTTGGTTGCTCCAAGGATTTTTGAAGTTTTGCCTGAGCAGGAAGTCTTCAGAATTATCCCCGTTTACCTAGAGCAGGTCACCCAAGGTGAAGAAATCAGAACCGTAGATATCGGCTCCGCCTATTGGCGAGATATCGGCACATTGAGCGGTCTCCAGCAGTTGGAATCTGACTGGCTAGCCGTATCAGGACTAGCTGATGCTCACCGTGGATGCTCACCACATTCAATCAAGGCATGATCGTACGGTCCGGCCTGGCCTTCCTTCAGTACTTGGTAGTTTTCATGCCCACAGCTCTGAAATGCCTGAAGACCCAGAACTTCCTGCTCTCCTTGAGGAAAATAGAGATCATGTTGGTTTGAGGAGCACCCCATCAGCAGAAATAGACTCAGCAACCACAACCAATTTTGCATTCGACTCTTTCGTTACAATTTTTCATCCAACCGTTCACTTCCAAAATCCAATAAATTTACGCCTCACAGCATTCAAAAGATTGTGAGAATCCTACCCAAAGGGTTTAGCAATTGCTCGTGCTGTTTTTTACTAGCTCTGGCAAAAAATGTTTGTTGAAAACACAGAACAAAAGAAACCAACTTCAGTATTTTGAAGACCTCTCATCATGAAACCCCTGTGCCATTTGTTAGCCTGTATATTTTTACTACTTTTCCTAGCTACTCCGCTCACTGCCCAAAACATTGATAATCGAACAACCACTAGTTGGATTGGATTGGGAAGTGTTGAAGGTTCTTATGTTACAAAAAGTGGTGATAAATCTATTAGTCTGACTGGTGATGCACTCGAAATCATGTTTTGGCAGGACAGAGAGAAATCAGGTTTTTTTGATGGGCTGCAATTACTCCAATTGGAACTTTCAGGAACAGGAATTGATGGTAGGGACATTTCACACGATCTTAGATTAGAAATGCTCAACCTACAGTACCATTTCGGATGGAATTGGGATCTATTTAATTTTGTGCACCTACAGTTATTTGTATCCTACGGAATTGGCCAAACTCGCTTCAGCGTAGCCTTGCAACAAGAACAGACGTGGTCGAAAAATTTCGAAGAGCAGCACGCTTATTCCGATATGACCAGCTATGGCACGAATCTGATTCTGGAGCTAACTGACCGTTTGTGGTTGGGTTATTCAACAGTTTATGTACAGGATTCACAGTCTGTTAACTATGGATACACTCAAAGTGAGTTTTCACCTACAAATTATCAATCCATTTTAATTGTTTACAAATGGCAAGCCTCCTCAAATCAAAACTAAAGGATTCCAGAATTTACTGCGACAAACCGATAATACTTTTTGCAGAACAAAACGCGAATAGCGGCTTATTTAAGTCGAACAAATTTATTAGACTGTTGTCCTCTCTCTAGCTGTTCAGACTGTTGCCGAGCAATTATTCGAACAACTCACCAAACAACTACAGTAAAACTTTCAAATTACATGTACGTTTCCCACTTGCCAGAAAATTTCTGATCGTTATTCTCAAGGAACTCATTTAACCCATCATTTTTTTAAGGAGATCATGCTGAATGCGATTCGTATTTACGAACAGGGAGGTCCGGAAGTCATGCGCTGGGAATCTGTCGATCTGCCTAAGCTTGGTTCTGAAGAAATCCGTATTCGCCACACCGCCATTGGCCTGAACTTCATTGACACCTATCAGCGGAGCGGTCTCTATCCTCTCAACCCACCCTGTGGACTGGGTAAGGAAGCCGCTGGTGTTGTGGAAGAGATTGGTAGTGCAGTCAAGGAATTCAAGAAAGGAGACCGGGTTGTCTATGCAAGTGGGACCAGCGCTTATAGTGAAGCCTCTCAGATTGTGGCCAACTTGGTGGTTCCCATTCCAGATGACGTGAAAGATGAAGTCGCCGCAGCCTCCATGCTGAAAGGGATGACCGCAGAATACCTGCTCCGCCGTATCGGAAGAGTTCAGGCAGATGATGTGATTCTCTTCCACGCTGCTGCTGGAGGGACTGGACTGATTGCGTGTCAGTGGGCAAAAGCCTTGGGTTGTACGGTAATTGGCACGGTCAGTTCGCCCGCCAAGGAATCTTTGGCTCGAGACAACGGATGTGACTTCGTGATTAATTATGAGCAGGAAAACTTCTTAGATCAGGTGATGGAAATTACCAACGGGAAGGGCGTTCGGTTGGTCTATGATTCAGTAGGGCGTGACACTTTCGAGGGGACGATAGGCTGTCTGAGTACAAGAGGTTTGTTCGTGAGCTTTGGTCAATCTTCTGGACCAGTGCCTCCAGTGGATCTGCGAGTCTTCAGTCCAAAGAGTTTGTTCTACACGCGTCCAACACTCTTTTCCTATATTGCTACTCGTGCCGAATTGCTGGACAGTTCCCAGGCACTGTTTGGAGCTATCGGTAGTGGGAAGGTCAAGATTTCAATCAATCAACGTTATCCTTTACGTGAAGTTGCGCAGGCTCACGCTGATCTCGAAGGCCGCAGAACAACAGGATCTACTGTTCTGATTCCCTGACAAAATCTTCAGAAAAGCTATGGGGTGCTCAATCAAGAGCAATCCATAGCTTATGCCGCCTGATTCGTGAATTCGACTAGTTCTTCCAAGCGCTGCCAAGCCTTGCCAGAGTCCACCAGTTGGGCTGCCTGCTCAACACCATCCCTGAGATTCTCTACCTTTCCTGCGACTACTAGGGCACCCGCAGCATTGTAAAGAGCAACATGTCGTGGGGTGCCTTGGTTTTTTCCTTGGAAAATCTCTCGGATCATTTGGGCACTCTCTTCTGGACTGTCAATGCGTATCTCTTCCAAATTGCCTTTCGGCAAGCCTACCTCTTCAGGTTCCAGTTGATACAGTTCGACCTTACCGTTTCGAAGCTCTGCAACATGGGTTTTGGCTGTTGTGGTTAATTCACAGAGACCGTCCGCACCGTGAACCACCAGCGCGCTTTCTGCCCCAAGTTCCGCAAGCACCTGAGCAATTCGGAAAGTCCATTCTACGTTGGGTACACCCACCAGCTGGCGCTGAGCTTGAGCTGGGTTGGTCAATGGTCCAAGAATGTTGAAAACTGTCGGGATTCCTAGCTCTCGACGAATTGGCCCCGCAAATCGCATTGCAGGATGGTGCTTAATCGCATAACAGAAGCAGAGTTGTAATTCCTGTAGGCAAGCCTCAACTTGCGAAAGATCCAAATCAATATTTACTCCTAGTGCCTGTAGGGCTTCTGCACTACCGCTACGTCGCGTGTTGCTCCGATTTCCGTGCTTGGCCACAACAGCCCCTCCAGCAGCAGCGATCAACGCAGCGCAGGTGGAAATATTGAAGGTACTGATGCCATTGCCTCCGGTACTGCAAGTATCAATTGCGTCACTTGGAGCCTGGATTTTCTCTGAGCGCACTCGCATGGCGTGGGCTGCACCAACAATCTCATCAATCGTTGCACCTTTGGCTTGGAGTAGGGCAAGTAACGCAGCTGCCTGTGTGGGAACCGCTTCTTCACTCATGACCCAGAGAATCATCTCCCGAGCCTCTTCCCGGCTCAAATTCTTTCGTTCAATTAACTTAGCTAGCAGTTCTTTCATCAACAGGACTCCGCAAACTCAGGGAAACGGTTGAGGTTTTTTCGGGAAAGTGGTGGGCCCCACAGAGAGTCCAACCGGGTTGGGTAGTCGTCTCGGAATGGTAGTCAAAATTGGAATTTCAATAACCTCTTCCTCCTGATACTGCAACCACTGCTCGTAGAGCATAGCTGCTTCGTTCAGGTTGTTTGGATCCTTACGTTCCAATTGATCCAGCATCAAAGGATTTTCGGTCAGCAAGAAATCTTCTTCTACTTCCTGTGCGGTTGCTGTTGATGGCTTCTTCACCGGGACCGTTTCGGGCATCAGCACCATGATCCTCAGGTTGTGCTTCAACTGCTCCCAAGCTTTGTACAATCCTCTAAGGATTGCTTGCCATGGCAACCCATGTGCTAACCCAAAAGCGGTAACAGTCAGCAATGCAAGACCTCGAAGGATTGGCAGGAAAGGCAGAGCAGTGTAGATACGCACACTCAGATAGAAACAAACCGCACCAATTACTGCGGCAGCCTCTTGGTGAGGCAGATGCTGCAAGATCCACTGTGAACCCAACAATCCGAGGTAACCGTAACTCCAGAGCCCTTGGAATGGGACTGTGTTGTGTTCCAGTGTCAACACTAACACATGCAAAATGGAAAGGAGCCAGCAGAGCAACAGGGCATGATACCATCCGCTGAGCAGAGAAAAGCGATGCCAATGTGCTCTACTCAGGGGGATTAGAAACCAGAATAGTAAAGGAGTCGGTGGCCCAAAGATTTCCAGCAGTGAGCCCCCAATCAATGCACCTAGCAACCCTAACCAGTTGTGTATTCCCTCCGGCGGAGTCAATGGACTAAATACCGTGGGATCAACAAATTCAGCTGTCGCCAAAGCTACTCCACCGAGCAGCGCCAGTACGAGGAAAAACCAGTCAGATCGCCAACGTAAGCGTGGCGACGCTTCCAAATTGATCGTATCCACTGCGAAAATCCTTTCCTAACATCCCACCCATCCTAGGTGAGCAATCCAAAATTACTTGGCAGGTAGCAGTCTCTGATTTTTCAGAATTGTATAGATCTGTTCTGCTACCGGAGGAATGACATAGGAATCAATGCGCTCTCCCAACAAAGCCACCTCCCTCACCAGCGTGGAACTAACCACAAAAAGATCTGGCCGACCAAACAGGCAGAAGGTTTCCAGTTGAGGGTCAATCCCCAAATTACCAATCGCCTGTTGCAGTTCTCCATGAAAATCGCTTGTACTGCGTAGTCCCTTGATGAGCACACTTGCACCCTTACTCTGTGCATAGCGTACGGTGGGACCCTGGTAGGCATCAACACTCACGTTCCCCAAGCCAGGGAGATGATCCACATACGCCTGCATCATCTCCTTGCGTTCTTCCTGAGTGAAGAGATACTCCTTCTCTGGATTCACGGCAGCCGCCCAGTAGACGTGCTCAAAGTGCCGGGCAGCACGTGTGACGATATCAGCGTGCCCGAGGGTCGGAGGATTAGAACTTGTCGGGTAAATAGCCACACGGGTTGGGGCCATGGAGCACTTCTCCGAAGAACAAGGAAACAGGAATCACTGCAGGCGCTGCTGCAACTCATGCAGCAGATTTAGTGCCTCCAGCGGGGTGGTTTGCGATAAATTGAGCGCTCGTAATTCCTCAACTAGCCAGGAATCTTCAGCAAACAATAAAAGTTGCAGTTGGGAGCCGTTGATAGGTTCTTGAGTTGCTGCTGCCTGATGCATAATTGAATTATCATACACGGGCGGGACCTCTTGCACCACATGTCCCAAAGTATGGGCCTGCTCAATAGTTTGCAAAATCTGCTGAGCCCGCTGAATCACCAAGGGTGGCAGTCCAGCCAGTCGAGCGACCTGCACTCCGTAGCTCTTGTCAGCTTCTCCCGGACTAATTCTGCGTAAAAAGACAATGCGTTCACCATCTTCCTCTATGCGCATGCTTGCATTCACAACTCCGGCCAATTGCTGCGCTAGTTCTGTGAGTTCATGATAGTGCGTTGCGCAAAGTGTCAGTGAGCCCAATTCGTGGAGATGTTCGACAATCGCCCAGGCGATGCTGATTCCATCAAAGGTGCTCGTGCCACGCCCAATCTCATCCAATACGATCAGACTGTTTTCTGAGGCATTGTTAAGAATTGCTGCTGCCTCGTTCATTTCCACCATGAAGGTACTCTGCCCCTGACTGAGGTTGTCAGAAGCCCCAACCCTGGTAAATACTCGATCTACTAGCGTTAGTTCAGCAGAAGCAGCTGCTACAAAACAGCCAGTTTGGGCCATCAACACGTTTAGAGCAACTTGGCGCATGAATGTCGACTTACCAGCCATGTTAGGGCCGGTAATCAGCAGAACCTGTTGCTTTTCTTCCTCCAAGTCAATGTCATTCGGGACAAAAGGTTCACCCAGATCCAGTTGCTCAATCACTGGATGCCGAGAAGCTTGCAAGCGAAGCTTTCTCGAATGTCCAGTTTCCAGTAGGCAGGGCCGAACATAGTTAGCTGCCAAAGCCAGTTCTGCCCAACCAGCCAGAACATCTAAAATAGCTAATTTGCGAGCACTTTCCTGAAGGCGTCCAAGTTGTTGAAGAATCTCCTGCCTTAGTTCTGCAAACAGTGCTTGCTCCAACTCCACACTACGTTCTTCTGCGCTAAGAATTTTCTCTTCAAATTCCTTGAGTTCCTGCGTGATATAGCGTTCTCCATTAGTCAGAGTCTGCTTGCGAAGATAATGGCCAGGAACCCGATTTTTGTGAGCATTACTGACTTCCAAATAGTAGCCAAACACCTTGTTGAAGCCTAGCTTAAGGCTGGCAATACCGCTTCGTTCGCGCTCCTGTTGCAGCATTCGATTGAGAAACTCTTTGGAATCTGTGGTCAAGAGTCGCAGATCATCTAACTCCTGTGAAACTCCATCGGCGATATAACCACCCTCTGCCAACTTCAAAGAAGGTTCTGGCAGCAACCGTTGTTCCAGCAAGGTGAGCAGGTCGTTGAGGGGATCAAAGGAAGCGCCTACCTCGACCAGCAATGGTGTGGACAGGGGCGCCAACAACTCCGGTAGCAATTGCAGAGGTTCCAACGAACTGCGCAAAGCGAGTAAGTCACTGATGCCTGCAACCGGCAAACTAATCCGTCCTGCAATTCTGGGTAGATCCTGAACCTGAGACAACTGCTGACGTAGTTCCTGTCGCATTCGACCCTGCTCTTGGAACTCTTCAACCGCATCATAGCGAGCTTCCAGCGGTCCTTTATCCAATAGTGGGTAGCGCAGCCACTGTCGCAACTGGCGTGCTCCCATCAGAGTCACACATTGATTGAGCACATGAAAGAGTGTATGCCGCTTCTGTCCGGTGGGGGTTTCGAAGATCTCCAGGTTCCGGATGGTTGTTTCATCCAGTGGCATTGCCTGACTACGTCGTAACTGACGGATACTGGTCAGATGCGACAAGCTACACTGCTGTGTCTCACCCATGTACTGTAGCAATGCTCCAGCAGCCCGAATGCCACGTGCCAATTCCTCCACGCCAAACCCAGCAAGGTTCTGGGTGCCAAAATGTTCGAGAAGTCGCTGCCGTGAAGTCTGCGTGTCAAAATCATAGGCTGAGCGAATAGTCACTGCCTGCTCCCCAACCTTCGGGAGCTGTTTCAGTAGCTGTAGGACACTCTGCACAAACTCAGCTTCACCCTCAGTTCGAGCTTCTGGAAGCAACACCTCGCTTGGTTGTAGCTGACGCAAAAAATCCAGGCACAACGACTTTTCACTTTCTTCAAACTCTGTGATTTCCAGTTCACCCGTGGAAAGATCGGCCCTGGCCAGCCCAATACCAGCAGGACGCACCTGCCAAAGCAAGGCAACCAGATAGTGGTTGTCGTCAGGGGGAAGAAGTTCGGGGGAAACAGTGGTTCCAGGTGTGACAATCCTGACAATTTCTCGATTGACCAGGCCCTTTGCTTTGGCAGGATCTTCGGTCTGCTCACAAATAGCGACTTTATGTCCAGCAGCAGTCAGACGATTGAGATAGCTCTCATGAGCGCGATAGGGGACACCACACATTGGAATCGCCCCTTCCTGCTGCTTGTTCCGAGAAGTCAGTGCAATCTGGAGAATGGGCGCAGCCTTTACTGCATCATCCCCAAACATTTCGTAGAAGTCTCCCATGCGGAAGAAGAGGATCTTGTCTGGATGTTGCCGCTTGGCATCATGGAACTGGCGCATCATCGGGGTTTCGCTGGCCGGCTGGGACATTGACAAATGAGGCTGGAGAGTGGCGTACAACAGAGGTTCAAAGATTAGATCAAGGTACGGAGGGTCAAAAAAGTTGCAAGTGAGAAACCTGTTGTCAACGGCGAGAATAGTAGTCAAATCAGGTGGATTGGCCCAGAAAAGAAAGTTGACATCACCGTAAATTTTGCATATTATTAGCGGCTTTCTTTAGCTGGCTTAGCTCAGTTGGTAGAGCAGCTGATTTGTAATCAGCAGGTCGGGGGTTCGAATCCGTCAGCCAGCTCCAGGAATGATTATGTGGGGAGATTCCCGAGCGGTCAAAGGGGGCAGACTGTAAATCTGTTGGCTCAGCCTTCGAAGGTTCGAATCCTTCTCTCCCCACCACCAGCGATGGGCCCGGGTAGCTCAGTGGTAGAGCGTTTCCTTGGTAAGGAAAAGGTCGGCAGTT
>NYTS01000071.1 GCA_002683655.1 Deltaproteobacteria bacterium | reverse complement strand
TCCTTCTGATAGACAACCTTTTGCCAGTTTTTATCTGGATTATTGTAGTTGAACATCATTGCTACTGGAGCATTATGGTAAACGAGGTTGGTATATACTCGATAATTTCCATTCTTCTCATTCTTCTTGAGCAATGGAACCTTGTCGTGCTCAATCAGATCACGATGGAAGTTCACTTCACCCCCAATCACTTTTAGAGGGATGTTCTCAGCATCCGCCACCTGAACAGAAACATATCGATCCACATAGGGCAGTTGATTACCTGCTGTATCAACTTTGAAATAGTATGGGTTTCTCTCCATGACTATTAATTCTGGTGAGGACTCGACACGAATCCATGGCCCTAGGTTCGGATACCCAGCTGTTACTTTTCTTGGTATTTCGTACCATTCAACATGAATATCCTTGAATAACCTTACCCATTCATCATCATTGTACCCTTTCTCCTTAAGCAGCCTTTGGATCTCAGCTTTGCTCGCATGATCAGGATGATACTTTTTCAGTACATGGCTTGGTTGCATCCAGTCGTTATACTGGGCACCCCAGACTTGACTCGCGCCAAAATGCTTCATCAATCTGCCACATCCCTTTTCATAAGTGATGCGGAAAGCAAGATCATCGATGATGTCTAATTCGGCAAGTTTACCATCTGGCTTACAACCACTCCTGAAACGATAGTGGGGCGTAGGGGTAATCTCTTTATTCTTGATTACCTCTTCGTAGGTGAACCTGACATCCTCTGTACTGACTGGAACTCCATCTGACCACTTCAATCCTTTTCTCAACTTGAAGTAAAAGACGCTGTAGTCATCATTGATATCGAACTCTTCTGCAATATTTGCCTCGATTGGCCCAGCTTTGTGAGCCGGAGTTGACAAAAACCCCTCGTTTACTGCATCTCTAAGGTTCCAATCATAGTCACTGAGATGAGAAATTGACCTGAACTCACCACCGTATTTCCCAACTTCCCAGTTTGGCAAGTCGTCAAGTGCCACTTCCCTTCCAGGACCAACGACTACTGGATTGTCTGGCAATCTCTCTTCGACGGCAGGCAATTTACCTGACTTAACCAGCTGTGCTAATTCTGGTGCGTCCTGGTACTTTGCCGCATGAACAATTCCTGTCATCAGCATTTGTGCTGATGCTAACATCACCAATTCTTTGAACTTCATTTATCCTCCAGAAGAAAATTTTGTTCTGAACTACCTTCCACTCCAGTCTCATCATTTCATAGGCAAACTCCATTTTCTGATTGTCTTCACCCCATTTTTCACGCAGTTCTCTCTACATATTCTAATATATTAGAATCTAAACAGTTGATTNTTTAATATAAATACAGAAATTATTTCTAATTTTGATGAACACTAAAATTTGACGATTTTTTTGTCAAGTAAATTGTTTCTTCAACGAAACTCAAGCGGCACCTTTCACCGACGTTTCTTGACCTGACTCAATCATTCTGATCCGCTTTCTTTTTCTCAAAGTTTGTCTGAGGATGCGTATCAGTAATTTGTAAAGTTGCTCTCTGAGAGGCAAAGTGCCATAAACCTCTGAACCATTGCAGTTCCTAGGGAAGTCTGCTAAAGCACGATTCTTTTACTATTATCAACTTCCTGCATGTCTACCAAAACCATCATCAAGGTCTGTGGCCTGACCCAGGCGGACGAAACGCTGGCCTGTGTTGAATTGGGGGTCCAGTGGCTTGGATTCAATTGCTTCCAAGGATCCAAACGCTATCTGTCACCCGAAGCAATTGCGACCATTGTGGGAAAGCTCCCTCCAGCAGTACAGACCGTTGGAGTCTTTGTGAATGCTTCCGCAAAGGAAATTGAAGAGACTCTCCAACAGACCGGATTGCACTTAGCCCAACTGCATGGCGATGAGAGGCCAGGCTTTGCCAATACCTTACAGGTCCCTTGGTTTCGAGCCTTTCGGGTGGCCGATGATCTGGCAGAAGAGGAAATTTGTAGCTACGGCCAAGAGTTGTTTCTGCTGGATGCAGCCCAGACCGGACAGTATGGTGGAACTGGACACGCCTTCGACTGGAAGGTGGCCACACGTTTGAGAGATCATGGCAAATTGATCCTTGCCGGAGGTTTGCGGCCAGACAATGTGGAAGAGGCCGTCCTTCGGGTGAGACCATTCGGCGTGGATGTTGCCAGTGGAGTCGAAAGTGCTCCGGGTCGTAAAGACCTTCAAAAGGTAGCAAGCTTTGTTGAGGCCATTGCCCAAGCAGAAGCATCCTGGTAAGGATTCCACAGTCATGGTAGAACCTGNCACCGTTGCTAAGTTCTATTTTCTTCAATCCACTTCCCATCCTTCAATCGACAACACAGCATGGAAACNAGCGGATTCAGTACCTACCGAGGCATTCCNGTAGANAAGATCGTTACTNCCTTGGANGCCTCCACNGCACTTCGACGNATCACAGACCAGATNGACAACCATAANGGNGCGTTGATGGTCAGTAACTACGAAGTACCNGACCGCTANTCCCGCTGGGACATTGGCTTCGTCAATCCCCCCTTGGAGTTGNTTGCCCGGGAACGNNGTTTTTNGATCAANGCCNTGAATAAAAANGGTCANCGNCTGCTGCCCTTGNTNCAGGAAGTANTGGAAGGCCACCCTCATTTGGAGTCCTTCACNGTNACNNCTANTGCGNTTCAAGGAGTCACAAGGCCAATGACAGGTTGGTTNCCTGAAGAAGAGCGNAGNCGNCAACCCAGCCTGTTCTCNGTNATTCGNGCNATTGCCGACCTGTTTCGCTCNGACGANCCCTATCTGGGACTCTATGGTGCCTTCGGCTATGANCTNGTNTTTCAATTTGAGAAGCTGGAGCANCGTCANACACGACCANAAGATCAGCNGGANTGTCANCTCTTNCTACCCANCGACNTGGTTGTNGTCGACCGCCAGAAGGAGNTGGCCTACAGCATNTGCTANCGCATNTATACCCCAGAAGGCTGGACAGAACCNCACCTGAATACTGGNGCTGCNNTTCCAATGGCNNCTGGCCNNGCAGATGGNGCNGTACAGTGTGATCACAACGAGGGTGAATTTGAAGAGAAGGTGCAACAGATCCGTTCTGGTTGTCAGCGTGGTGACTTCTTTGAGGTTGTGCTCTCACAGGCTTTCTACGCTGGCTTCGACAGTACTCCACTGACACTCTTTCAGCAGCTTTGTGAGCGCAATCCCAGCCCATACAGTTTTCTGCTCAACTTTGGTCAGGAACAATTGGTCGGGGCTTCGCCAGAAATGTACATTCGGGTCAACAACGGACGTTTTGAAACCTGCCCGATTTCAGGAACAGTACCGGTTGGGGAAGATGCGATGGAGACGGCAGAGCGGATCAAGAATCTGATCGGTTCTGCCAAGGAGGAATCCGAACTCACGATGTGCACCGACGTTGACCGCAATGACATGTCCCGAATTTGTGTACCGGGCAGTGTGAAGCTGCTGGGACGTCGGCTGATTGAGAAATACTCACGCCTGATCCACACCGTTGATCATGTGGAGGGCCAACTCGCTGAAGGTTTCGATGCGATTGATGCGATCCTGACCCACATGTGGGCTTGTACCGTGACTGGCTCACCCAAGCCGATCGCCATGCAGACAATTGAGAATCTGGAAAATTCCCCGCGGCGCTGGTACGGTGGCTGTGTGGGCTTCCTCTGGTTCAATGGTTACGCCAGCACCGGAATGACTCTTCGCACAATTCACCTGCAAGATGGGGTGGCGACGATCCGGGCTGGAGCAACGCTGCTCTTCCATTCTGACCCGAAGGCTGAGGAGCAGGAAACCCGAACCAAAGCCTCAGCCTTTCTTGATGCAACTCTTGGCCGGAGCAAAGCGCAGGTCAGTGACATCATTGAACCGGTGAACGGGCAAGGCAAGACCGTGCTCTTCGTAGATCATCACGACAGCTTCGTCCATACACTCGCAGGCTATGTACGTCAGACCGGTGCTCGGGTGATTACGCTCCGAGCTGGGTTCCCGTATGAAATGATCGATCAATTCCAACCAGACCTACTCTTCCTCTCGCCAGGCCCCAAGACACCTCAAGATCAACAGGTTCCTCAACTAGTTGGAGAAGCTGTACGACGTCAACTGCCCGTCTTTGGGGTTTGCCTAGGCCATCAAGGAATCGCTGAGCACTTTGGAGGACGTCTATTGACCTTTGCCGAACCTTGTCACGGTCAACCCTCGGAAGTTTATCATGAAGGGACAGGTCTGTTCGCTGGGCTCCCTCAGCCTTTCCGAGCCGGACGCTACCACAGTCTCTACGTTGATCCAGAACAACTGCCTGCCGAGTTGGAAGTCACCGCTCGGACAGATTCAGGAGTGATCATGGGACTGCAACACCGACAACTTCCAATTGCTTCCGTACAGTTTCATCCCGAATCCATTCTCAGCCTACAAAAACAGGCAGGACTGCACTTGCTGGATAATGCCTTGGGATTGTCGTGTAGCCGTTCCTGAAAACATGAAACATCTCGCTAGCAGCTTGAAAAAGTTAGAGAATAGAATTTTGAAAAGTCTATCTTGGAAGCTAGGTCTAATGATAAAAGTGGCTATGCATAGTAGAGTTCTCCTTCTTTTTATTCTTGTTACTTCACTACCCTACCTATCCTCAGCTCAACAGCAGGATAGTACTGATTCTGGAAAGGATTTTTCCAGTCAGGTCTACCGGCAAGCTTTGGTAATAGAAAACACTAGCTATCAGAATACCAAAGATAGTCCACAATCTCTTACCACTACCAATCAAGTAGTTAACGCGCTACAAAGCCTTGGCTTTCAAGTGACGACGCCTGGCAATGCGAAGCAACGCGAAACAGAGAAAGCAATCCGTCAGTTCGGCCGTTCACTCAGAGACAATGGAGGAGTTGGCGTTTTCTATTACGCTGGCCATGTGGTGCAATTTGAAAATGAAAACTACTTGCTACCAATAGATACTAAGCTGGCTCGTATTGAGGATGTGCGTTATAAAACAGTCCCTCTGGGTAAGTTGCTAGGACAGATGAAGTTTGCTGGGAATCAGATCAATATCATCATTTTAGATGCGTGTTCATCCAACCCTTTCATCGAAGGGCTACAGGGTGTCACTCCAGGGATGATGGAGACAAAAATACCTGACAATACCCTCATTTCCTATGCGTGTACTCCGAATACACTTGCTAGAAAAAACGATTCTGAGCAGTTATTCACTGCATCTCTTCTAAAACATATGAAAACTGTCCAGATCGAATTGAATGAAGTCTTTGAACAGACGAGAGCTGATGTTGCGCAAAAAAGTGATGGCCAACACATTCCTTGGTTTTCTTCATCCGTGAGTAAAGAGTTTTTCTTTGCTCCAAACAAAAAATTTTTAGAAAAACATGCACCTAAACCTGTAGTTGTAAAAAATGAAGATTCAAATCAATCGGGAGTGGAAGATTCTGATAATCAAACTGTTGCTGCTAATAAATTAGACAACCAAACCAATCAAAACGCTGAAATTGTCATAGAAGAATTAGCAACACCTCCGGACGACCAAAGAGTTTTTTACCTCAAGAGGGCCTATGTCAATCAGCAACTGGCCAATCTCAATGCACTACTCAATGACGCTAGGGTGATTCCAATAGAGCAAGATGGTAAACCCTGGTTTATCTTTGATTTTGTTCGTGAAGGAAGTATCTACGAAAAATTAGGACTGAAAAACAAAGATGTGATTGTGCAAATCAATGGCTTTACAGTGGATAGCCTGCCCAAAGCCCTTAAACTCTTTGAAGCCTTACAGCTGGAAGAAAAGATCACCCTACGAATCAAGCGTGAAGATCAACTGACTGACTTTCAATATTTCATCGACGGCTAATTTCAAGTAAATCCCTTATGCAACTTAACCACTACGATACGCCTTGCCTGTGGGTCGACCTCGACATCATGGAGTCAAACATCCAGCACCTGGCCGGATACTTTAAGTCTCGAGGCTTGGAATGGCGGCCTCACACCAAGGGAATCAAGATCCCTGAAATCGCTAAGCTTGTGATCAATACCGGAGCCTTTGGAGTCACTTGTGCCAAGTTGAGTGAGGCAGAGTTGATGACCGCAGCCGGAGTGAAAAACATCCTGATCGCCAATCAGGTCGTAGGAGAACAGAAGATCGAGCGGCTGTGTCAGCTTTCCAGAATCAATGAAATCATCGTGGCGGTCGACCATCTGGAAACCATACAGTTGATGAATCGGATTGCTGAAAAGTTTGCTGTCACTCTGAATGTACTGCTAGAAGTCAACACTGGGATGAACCGAGCTGGTCTCGATCCAGGCCAGCCTGTGTTGGATTTTTACCAGGCAATCCGTGATTTGGAATTCATCCGAAACAGGGGCTTGATGGCTTGGGAAGGCCACACCGCAACCATTGCAGATCCTGACGAAAAAGTACGTTCAATCTCTGCTTCCATGGAAAAACTGAGTGCGACCGTCTCTCTTTGCAGGGAGAATGGCATTCCCATCGAAATCATCAGCGGTGGCGGCAGTGGGACCTACACCATCTCCTCCAACTTCAAGCTGCTCACTGAAATTCAAGCTGGCGGCGTGATCTTCACGGATGTCGCCTACTCCAAGTGGGGTGCAGAGACTCGACCCTCACTTTTTCTGAGAAGCCTTGTCACCAGTCGTCCTAGTCCCAAAAGAATCATCACAGACACAGGTTGGAAAACTCTCCCTGGCTGGTCAGTCACTCCCAAGCCACTTGGGGTGGATGCTGTGGACTCCATCAGTTTTTCATCCGAGCACGGTGTGATCCACCTCACCAGAGAAAATACTTCTCTACAGCCAGGAGATCCGCTTGATTACATGGTGGGCTACGGCGATAACACCGTGTTCCTGCATGAGCGACTCTACGGAGTGAGAAACGGAGAGGTCGAAACCATCTGGGAAGTCAAGGGAAGAGGGAAGTACACCTGATTGAGTCCATCGGTCACCGATCATGGGAACTTCAAACAACTTCATGCACCACAGGAATCGGTAGCGCCGAGCGACGACGTAACCAGCCTGTGATGCTCAGCCGTTCCCTTGTAGCTGGTAGCACCTCGTGCTCAATGTCTGCACTGCAGAAAAGCACCAATCGATTCCAGCTCGGTAACAGGTCCTGGATACCCTCTGCCAAGTGTAGACGCAGTTGACCTCCGTCTTCAGCATGCCAGTCCGAATTGAGGTAGAAAACAGTGGAAATGGTACGTTCTGGAGCATCCTGAAATTGATCCAGATGTCGTTGATAGCGGGTTTGTGTGGGATAGAGTGCATAGTGCGCTTCCTGTGTGACGAGGCTCAGGTACAGATAACGATTGAGTAGCTTCCGCAGTTCTTCTAAGCGACACAGGTAGGTCTGTTGGGCAACGGTGACTTGATCTGGATGCCACCAGTCGATCTGATCTCCTCGAACCCGCGATTGATGCTGCTCCTGGTGCCCTCGCCCGATGCTGGCCCGCCGGAATCTTCCAGCTTCCCAGCGTTGTTGAGCTTCCTCAGCCAAGGCAAACACAACTGGACCTTCCAGCCAATTCTCACAGACCACCCAGCCCTGTTCCGCCAATTGGTCGGGCACTTGCTCCCACTGTTCCATTAGTACTCTCTGGAAAATACACGCTAGCCGTGAATTCTCCGTGGAGCGGGAAGTTCCCGTGAGAAGTCCGTGCTGTAACCATCGGATACAAAACACTCTGCCGAAGTCTATGCGCTGATTTCTCAGGAGACTCAAGCTAGATTCGACCTGATTTGGAGGAAACGTATGCCTCGACTCCGCTCCATTCTTTCGGTTCCCGGACACTCCGCCAAAATGCAGGCCAAGGCTCTCCAGAATACTGCCGACCTGGTGATGTTTGACTTGGAAGACAGTGTCGTGCTTGCAGAGAAAGAGACTGCCCGTCAGCAAATCATCAATACCCTGCAGGACCTACCGAAGCGCCATCCCCGTTTGGCACTCCGCTGCAACGGATTAGAGACTGCCTGGTTCTATCGAGATGTGATTGAAATCTTGGAAGCTGCCGTGGATCGGGTTTCCGTCTTGGTCATCCCCAAGGTCAAAAACGCAGGCGATGTGGCTTGTTTCAGCCGCTTACTGGATGGAATCGAACGACATACCAAGGCCCAGCAGACTATTCGCTTGCATGCTTGCATCGAAAGCCCCGCAGGCCTAGTACAGTCAGATGCAATTGCAGCAACCTCCTCTCGTCTGGAAGCTTTGGTCTTTGGGATTGCAGACTATTCCCGTGCTATTGGCAGTCCGTTGGTTTCCCTCTCCGGCCACGGGGAAAACGAGGAAGCAGTTTATTCGGGCCATCGCTGGCACTACGTCCTGAGTCGCCTGGTCGCCGCTGCCAAGTCAGTGGGGCTGCAAGCAATTGATGCTCCCTACGGCAACTTTCGGGATGTCACCGGACTAGAACAGTCCGCCACCCAAGCACGAGCTTTGGGCTGTGATGGCAAGTGGGCTATTCATCCGGAACAACTGGAAGTGATTCAACAGGTATTTTCCCCCACCACGGCAGAGCTTGAACTGGCACAGAGGATTTTGGAGGCTGCACAGGCAGCGAAAAAGCAGGGATTGGGTGCTGTAGCAGTCGATGGTAGAATGATTGATCAGGCCACAATCCAGCTAGCTAAAAGGGTTCTAGGGGCAGAGTTACCCAATTACCAGGCAAGTAGCTTAGAAGCGCACCACAAAAGCCACTAATTACTTTTGTGGAAGTCATTGTATCAAGCATAAAGCATAGTCCATATCGCAAAGTTTAGTGCTTTCTATCCTCATCGATAATGGTTCTGTGAGATGTTGATCTGTGACGAAACGCCCTGTGAGGCAAATTTTTAAGGCGGAATATGAAAACTATAGCATTTCAAGGTGAACTTGGGGCTTATTCCCATGAAGCATGCATGTCGGCGTGGCCCTCTTGTGAGGCATTACCGTACGAATCTTTCGAAGAAGTTATAGCCGCCGTAAAAAATACTAAAGCTGATTTAGCGATAGTTCCCGTAGAAAACACAACTTACGGCAGAGTGGCAGACATACATAGATTGCTCCCAGAATCAGGCCTACATATTATTGATGAAGTCTTCATTCGGGTACGAATAAACTTGTTAGGCTTACCAGGATCTAGCCTAGACGATATTAAATTAGCAGAAGCTCATTTAGTTTTATTGCCGCAAGCGTCTACATTTTTAGAGAAAATGGAATTAGGGGCGTGAGAGTAGTTGATAGTGCTGGTGCCGCTGTGGCCTTAGTAAAATCAGAGCGTAAAGAAATTGGTGTTTTGGCTAGTAAGCTGGCAGCCGAAATATATGGTCTGGATATTCTTGCTGAGAATATTGAGGATTTAAATCGCAACACCACACGATTTCTTTTACTTTCTCCAAAACCAGATAAAACAAGGCGAGGCGATACTAAAATGATGACAACTTTTATTTTTCAGGTGAGGAACATTCCTGCAGCACTTTACAAAGCTATGGGTAGCTTTGCTACGAACAGTGTGAACATGACAAAGTTAGAAAGTTATATGGTAGGCGGATCATTTTCCGCAACGCAACTTTATGCTGATATCGAAGGTCACCCCGATGACAAAAATGTTAAACTTGCATTAGACGAATTGGCTTACTTCACTCAGTTCATAAGTATACTTGGAATTTATCCTACGAACTCTAAACGCGTCCAAAGTAATTAAACTAGTATCAGATTACTATTACTGATCCTGCTGCTTTTGGAAGGCTTCAAACTCTGCTTCCAATTGTTGACTAAACTCCGCGTAGGTCTGGTTCGAGATGTGATTGAACAACTGGTCATCCCGGAAAGGTCGAGGCTTTGTCAGCAGTTGTGGTTCTTGCTTGGCCTTAGGCGGTGTGAAGACTACGACCGGAGCCAGTGTCTCTTTGGTGGGAGGAGCTGGCTGGGCAGGTTTTGTGGTGGCTGTGGTAGCTGCGGGCTTGGTTGCCTCTACAGTTTTGGTAGCTGGCTTCGTCTCTTGGGCAGTTGCTACAGGCTTTTCTGGAGCTGGTATCGGAGTCGGTCGGTTCCCAGCCACTACCACGGCCTTGGGTAAACGCAGTCCCACAGACTGCAACCACTCTCGCGCCACATCACTCTGCACTGCAAAGTTAATCCCCGTGATCGCTAGACCATCTGAGGCCTTGCGGGCAATACTGGTGTTAACCCCGATCATCTGTCCATCCTCATTGAGCAACGGCCCACCAGAATTTCCACGATTTAGACTTGCCTCGGTCTGGAAGGTGTGGTTGCCACGTACTCCTTCCGCGTTCAGGATTTTTGCCCCAATGCGTCCAGAAGTCAGCGACCAGAGCCCTCCATTTTCCGGATGCCCAATCGCTAGTACTGGGTCCCCAATCTGTACACTATCAGCAGGTCCCAAGCCAAGCGGTGTCACATTGGGTGGATCTTCGACCTCCAGCAGAGCCAGGTCCAGTCTATCTGAATAATGGCGCACCTTCGCCTGACGTCCCTTGCGGAAGTTTTGCTCAATCCCGTCGTTAGGGTTCTCAAAGCTGTAAAAAACCAGCGTCTTGTCTATCGGGCGCCCACTATCTCCGAGGACCACGTGAGCATTAGTCAGCACATGCCGGTCAGTGACCATCGAACCCGTCCCCTTGGAACGAGTCTTTGAATTTGGCTCCATGCTGACCAGCAGTACCACGGTTGGGACTACCTTCCGATAGACCTCTGCTGGAGTTGCAGCTAATCCCTGCTGAATCGAGTTTAGCAACAGAATTATCCCTAGTACCAAAACGGTTCGTAACTTTGTAGTGAGTTGCATCAGTTTCTCTAGATCTTAAGAATCATGTTGAGCAATATTAAAATCTCTAAAACTAAGTATCTTCCTCAGTAAATTGTTGCAAAATTATTATATTTCAAATGATTTACAATTTAATAACTTCTTGTATTAGTTGAGAAGTATACACTATATATTTTTACGTTCTCAAACGTATTTTTTCGTTTCTGTCCAAGGAGGCTTTATACTTCATAGACTGTTACTACTTCTGTTTTCATTACTTGCTTCTTTCCCTCTCGCTGCACAAGAACGTCCCAGGGCAGCACTTGCCCCGGTAGGATCCTTGGATGTCCCCACAGCCCAGCAAGTGATCCTCTTCAACCGCTTTCAGGATTGGCTTTCAACACGCTACGACCTTGTCTCTCAATCAGATTTTGATAGTGCCCAGGATGAAGTCTTCACCAGTCTAACTGCGGAGGAGTGTACGGAGGAAAACTGCATCGGCTTGATTCAGGAACTCCTACAAGTAGAGGACTACTTCCACTTGCAGCTAGTCCGCTCTGGTCAGGATACACAACTGACGTTGACGGCTGTGGATCTCGATAAACGCCAGATGTGTAGCGAATACTGTGAAAGCTGCGATCAGCGTGAACTCAATCACCGACTGGACACCTTGATCACCAGCCTCTTGCCCCAAGTAGAAACCGATCTGCAAGCAGAGATAGAGCAAGACCTGGAGCGTCAGGCAGTAGAATCTTGTCAGCAACAGGAAGAGAAAGCGCTCCAAACATTACGAGAACTTGCCCAGCTACTGCAACGCAGTGCAGCTCAGGCGGGTGCCGCGATTAATCGCTATCAAGTTGACGATTCAACCAATCGCTTCACCTCTTTTTTTGAGAAACAAGACCCCAATTCAGACAATGTGTATTTGGAGGATAGAAAATTAGTCATCCAAGCCAAATATGAAACGACTGCTGGCGCTCCCAGTGGTGTCATTGCGACTTTAGCTAGGCTGAAAACAGATACCTCTGATTACCGGCAAGCAGTTGGCTCTGAACCCTGTGGATTTTATGAAGTGCGGGCGAAGATACCCTGCATTCGAGGCGTGTGGCCAGCAATCTGGATGATTGGCAAAGATGGTGTCTGGCCGGATTGAGGAGAGATCGACTCTCCCCGGAGTTTCGTCAGGAGCCATCGCTGGCTTGGGCTGGAATCGCAGAGTTGAAAGGCCAGTTGGAGCTGCACCGAAACCACATAGAGCGCTGGGAATCTGCTGCTCGTCAGGAAATGACCCACCAAAAATTGCCCTTGCGTCGATGGGATCCTGCCCAGCATCCTCAGCAGCGAAAATCGCTGTTGGAAAAATACGCTCGCCTTGGACTGGAGCAGGACACCCAAGACTTGTTCAGCAATCTGCCCAAATAGCTGATTCCCTCTCCTCCAGCCTTAATCATCCCCCGAAGAAGGCAAATCGATCAACCCAGTCGGGGTCGGGCTGTGAAGCTCACGGGCTCAATCGGTTGCTCTTCCAGCAGCTGTAGCATTCGTTGGATGGAGCGTTCCAACTGAGCATCACGTCCTGCAGCATAATCATGAGGAGCGTCTTCGATCTCCTCTTCCGGAGTCACTCCCTGGTTTTCGACATTCCAACCTGCCTTGTGAAACCAGATCGAGTACTGAGGCTGGGTCGTCGTCGTGCCATCCACAAGCTGATAGCGGGAGTCGATACCAATCACCCCACCCCAGGTCCGTTTGCCCAGCAGCGGTCCCATTTTCAACTCACGGAAGCTGTAACTGAACATGTCTCCATCCGACCCAGCAAACTGGTTCGTCAGCGCCAGCAGGTGTCCACGCAGCGTGTGGTACGGATAGGACTCCGGAGCACCCCAGCGGCGTACATCATAACCCAGATGTCGATGGGCCAGCTTCTCCAGTATCAGCGGAGAGACCATCCCACCTGCGTTGTAACGCACATCGAGGATCAATCCTGCGAGGTGAACCTGGGCCAGAAATCCTCGGTGGAACTCCGCGAGACCCTGTGTCGACATATCTGGAATGTGCAGGTACCCCACTCGTCCTGCGGTCTGCTCGGCTACAAAGCGACGATTCCCTTCCACCCAATCACGATAGCGAGCGGCTCGTTCACTACGCAGGGTACGCACCGCAATGATGCGAGGTTTTTCGTCTTTCTCTGGATGCTGCAAAGTCAGCGGAACCATTTGTTCAGCCTGGTGTAGCAACAACTCTCCGGGGCTGGTCTGCTCATCAAGGGGAACGCCACCAATGGCACAGAGATAATCGCCCTCTCGCACATTGAGTCCTGGTTCACAGAGTGGCGAACGAATCTTCGAACGCCAGGGATCACCGGCATAGAGTCGTTGAATCACGTAGCGCTTGGCAGCCACATCCCACTCCAGATCAACACCGAGTCGTCCAAGTTGATAACGTCGCTTGGGGGGATAATCTCCTCCATATTCGTAGGCATGCGAAGTGCCCAGTTCGCCCTGCATCTCCCAGATCAAATCCGACAATTCAGCCCGTGACGCTACTCGGTCCAACAGCGGACGATATTGTTCTGCTACTTCCTGCCAACGAACCCCAGACATCTCCTCATCCCAGAAAAACTCTCGCTGCAGACGCCAGGCTTCGTGGTACATCTGCTCCCACTCCGGACGCAATTCCACGGCAAAGCGCAATCGATCCAGATCCAGCCAGCCGGTCTTGCGGGAAGGTTCCTCAGGAGATCCGTCGTCCTCACTCACATTGGCTCCGGCTTCCAGCACGCGCAGGCCTTCTTCGCTGGCATAAGCCATCGTACGAGCGGAAGGAGTCACTTCCAGGTAGTCCAACCCCTGCAGCAACAGCTCTTTCTCCTGTTTTTCGAAGTCATAGACCCAAAGTAGTCCCTCTGGTTTTCGCTTGCCTGGCTTTTCCTCCTCGCTACCACTGCTCAGCGGGAACTCACTGAAAAGCACTCGCTTGCGCAGACCAAAGACCTGTCCATAGATGCCTTCATTCACTGGAAACTCAATGATTCGCTGGGACAAACCCTCCCAGTCGATACGCAGTGGGACCGGTTCTTCCTTCTTCTTCTTGTCTTCTTTCTTCTCGGTGCTCTTCTCGCTGTTTTCCTCTTCTCGCTCTTCGGGTTCCTCTTCTTCTTTTTCTCCGGGAGGCGCAGGTTGTTCCAGAAAAGGGGAACGCAGGTCATTGCGCAGAGCAACTAGGTAGGGCTTCATGCTACGGGCAAAGCTAGCCCCAATTTGCACAGTGTCCCAGATCGGTTGATAGGTGCGCGAGGAGAGGAAATAGAGCCACTGGCCTTCTGGGTCGAAGGCGGGACCAAAGTCATAGCGTACCGGTTCGGTCACCTGCCATGGTTCGGGTTGCTCGACGGAGCAGAGGAAAATGGCGGATTGCTCGGTGTTCAGATGTTTACTGTAAGCAATCCAGTTACCGTCTGGTGAGAAGACAACATCCTCAATCTCGCGCAGGTCGGAAGCATCCAGCAATGTTAGGGTTCCCTTCTCCAAGTTCAGGTACCACAACTCCAGACGACTGGTAGTCAGCAGCAAGGCGGGCTGAGTCGGAGAAGCGATCATGGACTGAACACGACCTTCGGGCAATTCAATCCGCTCCAAAGGTGACACCGAAGCCTCTTCAGCAAAGAGCAGCAGTTCCTCCTGGGAGTTTTGTTCATCGGAAATCGTCGCCAGCCGACCATCTGCGAGATACGTTGGCAGTCGATAACGAGCTCCCTGTCGCTTACCATGCTGTTGCACTGCAAGTTCCCAGAGTGGCATTGAAGCCAACCTACCTCGCACGGACAGGGCAACCGAGTGTCCCTTGGGATGCAGAGCAAAGTCCTCCCACTCCTCGGAGCCATAGACAAACTTACGCTGCACATGAAACTGTGGAGACGGCAGAGTGATCGGCAGTACCTCACCAATATCCCGTCCGGGTTCCCAGCAATACAAGCTGCCTGCCCGGTGGTAAATCACCTGGGCCTCACCAAAAGCAGGCTGGCGTACGTAGAATCCAGTTTCCTTGGTTTCTTGGCGCAGATCACTGCCGTCTGGCTGACATGACCAGAGGTTGCCGGTTCGATCGACATCAGACAGAAAATAGATCCGGCCCTGCCACCAGATCGGGGCGACCGGATTGCCCAGATGATCACTGAGGATGCGCTCGAAGGTTCCTTCCCCACTCACATCGACCCAGATCTCCCCATGACAACCTCCCCGGTAGCGCTTCCAGCGAGAGTTCTGGACAGTATTGCGGCCCAACACTCGTCTCAATCCAGCAGATTCTGT
Source organism: Deltaproteobacteria bacterium (assembly GCA_002683655.1). GTDB lineage: Bacteria > SAR324 > SAR324 > SAR324 > NAC60-12 > JCVI-SCAAA005. The sequence continues at coordinate 8,672 of NYTS01000071.1, read as the reverse complement.
CGAAAGAGTTCGAGCTGGACCAAGATTCACTGAACGGATTGGACCTCCTTCCAGGGGAACTTCATAGAGTTGGGCGTCTGCATTGCCATGAATCGAGCGATGCGCTCCACAGAAACGGATGGAGGCGCCGTCAGCGCTCCAACCATCGATGTGCAGCACATGCCCCACGTAGGTCAGCCGTCGCAGAGGCCCACCCTCAGCAGGTAAGCAGTAGACCTCCTGCTCTCCTTCTTCTGCAGCGACTAGAGCAAGCCAGCGACTACAGGGAGAGAGGCGAGGGGTCTGCAGTTCACTACGGGATTCGGTCAGACGCTGGGCCCGCCCACCCTCCAGGGCGACTTCCCAGAGGTTGTCTTCAGCCACAAAATAGAGTTGGTTCGTACCAAAAGTGGGGAAACGGAGATAGCCGAGTACAGGAGAATGCATTGCTTCCATCAATCAGGGGAACGACAGTCAACAGAAAAAGGTTATCACGATAGAGGAGGTATTCTGGCGAGGCAAGCGGGGAGTGGGAGGATCAGGTGTTCGAAGGATTCGCTGAGTCAACTTTGCACGCTACAAATCGTAGTCGCACGTAGTCGACCGTCCATTTGCCAGAGTCGGCACACAGGGTGGGAGCCAACTCCTCGGTGACCTCAGCAATCATCTCTTCACGCGCTGCTCCCTCCGTACTCAGAAACGAACCTGCAAAGGTCTCCAACCAGCCTCGAAGCTCTCCTGGCAAGACCGTTGGACGGGGAATCAACTGAATCACTGGCACCTGAAAGCCAACTTCTTCCAGGAGCTGACGATATTCCTCCACGCTGGGAAAGTACCAGGGATTCACAGGCACCAAGCCTCTGCGCTGACGGGCCTTCGTCAGCGCTGCCAAGATGGAAATCACATTCCCCTGTCCTCCCATTTCTGCGACAAACCGACCAGAAGGCTTCAACGCTCGCTTTACGCCTGCAATGACTTCTCTAGGCTGAGTCATCCAGTGTAGGGCTGCGTTGGAGAACACCGCATCAAAAACACCTTCAAATTCCAAATGTTGCCCATCCATCACTCGGGCGTTGATACCTTTTGCCAGCAAGGATTCAACCATCGCAGGGCTACTATCGACCGCTATGACATGGCAACCAGCATCTATCAACTTCAGGGTTAGCTCGCCATCTCCACCGCCAAGGTCGAGTACCGTCTCCCCAGCCTTTGGATACAGTAGTTGCAATACTGGTTCTCCCAAATCACTAACGAACCTTGCGTTTTGGTCATACCCAACTGGATCCCACTGTGTAGTGATGTTTTCCTCACTCATTACTGACTCTCTGAATCAATCGGCAAAATCCGTTCCAACTCTTCCTTCCGGACCAAGTGGTCATGCAGCATCCGTTTAGCAGTCTGGGCAATCGAGCGGAAGTACAGTCCTGGGAGCCAACAGTTCATCCGTAGCAAGCTGACGTCGCAGGCGATCCTGGAGGGTCTCATCCAGACGGAGCAGTTCATAGACCGGCAGCCGACCTCCGACTGCAGACCGAACCAAGCGCTGGGAAAGTACCAGTAGCAGGGTGTCTGCAATCAGCGCTCACTCGACACCAAGATTTCCCAGACGCTGTAGGCAACTGAGTGTATTGTTCGTGTGCAGGGTTGCTTGTACCAAGTGACCTGTTAGCACCGCCTTGAATGCAATCCGGGCCGTTTCCTCATCCCGAATCTCTCCCACCAGAATCACGTCTGGATCCCGACGCAAGGTTGCTCGCAGTGCTTCCGCAAACCCTAGTCCCTGCGCAGGCTGCACCGAAACCTGGGTCAGGTTTGTTAGGTGATACCCAACCGAATCTTCAATCATGATCACATTCTTGCGTTGAGCGTCGAGTTGGTTCAAGAGGGCATAGAGCGTTGTCGTCTTGCCACTGCCGATCGGTCCAACCACGAGCAGCATCCCATATTGACGTCACATCACGGTCTTGAGTACCGCTCAATCATCTTCATAAAAGCCAAGTTTTGCCAGATCTAGCCGCAGATCCCTGGATTCCAACAAGCGTAGTACCAGCTTCTCACCCTGTTCAGTTGGCAGACTGGAGAGCCGCAGTTCGTAAAGCTGGCCATCTGGGGTTCGTTGCTGCAGGTAGCCATCCTGAGGTCTGCGACGTACTGCGATGTCCAACCCAACCCGTAGCTTCCGGTGAAGAAGCAGTTGACTGGAGAGCAAGGAGCTGAGTTCTGGTAGTGTCTGCAATTCGCCATCGATGCGTAGACGCCCCAGCAGTTGATCTGGCTGCTGACCGGGTTCCAAATGAATGTCGGAAGCCCCGTAGCGCAGGACCACGTTGAACAGTTCCTGCCACTGTTGGGAAACCCCCACCTCCTCCACTGCGTGACACATCCTTCACAATAGAGTTGAGCCAGCCTCACACGATTTACCAAGCCAAGGTGGAGACCAGGATACTGGAACTGCAAGCGTGGAAGACGTCGTCAATCAGCCAGAGCAGTCAGCGCTAGCCAGGGAATGCCCTCGTTACCCACCAGCAGCAACAGGGATTTATGAAAGAGTGCTTCCTGCTCGCTCCGAGGATAGACCACAGTTGGTCAACCTCCCTGGGCAACAGGGGCAACTGATATCGACGAGCCAGGCGCTCCAAGACCACGTCTTCCAACGTGGGGTGCTCCTTGAGAACCATCTGTAGCCGAGAAAAATCAGCCAGCAATTCTTCTGCATCCTCCAACTGGTAAACCAAGTCTCTGGGCAGTACTCCCTCCCGGCGCAACCACTTGAGCAACTGTATTCAGCGGCTCCTACGCATGCTGTGAGACTTTGAGATTTCGATGAAAAAGATTTCGCTTTGTCTGGATTCCGTTACCATAATTCCTCTTCAAAAATCCCAACTCAACAGGAGCATTGCTCGATGGTTCGCATCACAAAAGTCTACACTCGCACCGGAGACACTGGNGAGACCGGTCTCGTTGGCGGAACCCGTCTACCCAAAGATCACCCTCGAATCGAAGGTTTTGGTACTGTCGACGAACTGAACAGCTGCTTGGGGTTAGCTCGCAGTTTCAATGCTCAAAAGCCACAATCTGAGCGTCGAGACAAACTCGAGTTGATCCTACAGGCAATCCAACAGAAGCTCTTCGACATAGGTTCCGAGCTGGCCACACTGCCGGGTGACGAATACCCCGGACAGATCAAGCTGGAGGAAGCNGATGCTGCTTGGCTGGAAGAAGTGATTGATGCGATGAACACCGAGCTGGACCCCTTGAAGAGCTTTATCCTGCCGGGAGGAACGCCACTCAATGCCTTCCTGCATCAGTCCCGCACCACTTGTCGTCGGGCAGAGCGTGCGGTCCTGCGCCTACACCGAGTTGAACCCATCAATCCGGCAATTCTGAAATATCTCAACCGCCTCTCTGATGCCTTGTTCGTCTTTGGTCGCTGGGTCACAGCCAAGCTGGATGAAACCGAACTGCTCTGGCAACCTGGTAGCACTCGTCCTGACTGGCGCTGGTTAACTAACGACTGAAGCCACCTCCCGACCATGCCGGAAAAGCATCCTCCTGAACAACTGCTACAGGCGCTCTGGTGTCTACCTGTTGCCACAGAGTTTCAGACCACAACCGGCGAACAACTGCGAGTCGAGTTTCCTGGTTGGCTCAATTCTGGAACTGGTCCNGATTTTCTGGAAGCTCGGCTGTGTCTAGGCGACCAACAGCTTTATGGCATTGTCGAATTCTATACCCACACTCGGCTCTGGCAGGCGTATGGGCACCCCNACGATCCAGCCTACTAACAGGTGATCCTGCACGTGGTGCTCTATCACGATGCCGAGCTTCCCGCGCTTGTTCGTGAAGACGGGCAGACAATCCCAGTTGTCGAACTGGCCACCCAATTGCCGGCAAAGTGGGAGCAACTTGTACCTGATGGTGCTGCACTGCTCTAGGAATACGATCGCTTGCCCGGACACTGTGGCAGCTTATTGCCTGAAATTAGACAGCAACGTCTGCGCCTGCTTTTGCAGGAGGCCACCGAGCAACGCCTACAACAAAAGATGCAGCCCATTCAACAGGCTCGGGACACCGCAGAACCGGAGGAGTTGCTGCACCGTGCTTTGTTTGCTGCACTAGGAGCCCCCAGCTGAAGTGCCCCCTTTGCCGAGTTGGCACAACGCCTGCCTTGGTCGGCTCTATAATCGTGGCTACAACAACTGAAAATGCTGGAGCTGTTGGCCACTACGGACACATTACGACAGACTCTACTGCAACTGAGTGATCAGGCCTTTCATACCCCGGACTGGGAACCTTGGCGCAAGCATGCCGGCTTCGCTCAGACAGCGATCTTGCCCGATCAGCAGTTACTAGGAGAACAGCGACAGGTGCTGCTCTGGGTCAACGGTTTGCTTCCCTTTTTCCTGGCCTATGCTCGACAGCACGGGGAACTAGAGCCCCTGCTCTATCGTCTGTTATTGGTGTTGCCTCCGGAGCCAGAAAATCGGTACACGCGCTTCCTGCGTCAGCGTCTCTTTGCCCTGGAAGCTCCGGCTTTTCCACTGAGCAACTGCTCGATGCAACAAGGAATGCTGCAGCTTGCCAAGGACTTTTGCCATAACTTCCACCAGGGTTGCCACCGCTGTGAACTGGTCACTCTGCTGCAGGAAGGAACTTCACAACCACTACCCTGAGACCTCATGTCGGACTGGAAGGAAATCGCTCAATTCGCCCAGAAAATCGCTCGTGAAGCGGGGCACCTGATTCGTCAGGAACGTNATCAGCAAACCGTTTCACTCAACTATAAGACCCATCAGGAGTTAGTCACTTCGGCAGACCTGAAATCGGACCAACTGATCCGCAGTCGCATTCAGCAATGCTTTCCAAAGCACCAGATTCTCTCAGAAGAGCTGGCGCCCGATTATTCTTCACCAGAGTTGCTGCAGAGCCAACTGTGGATCATCGATCCAATTGATGGAACTGTCAACTACGCCCGTAATCACCAGATGTGCGCGGTCTCCATCGCTTACGCAGAAGCAGGTCAGGTGCGGGTNGGCGCCGTCTACTGTCCCTTCCTCGAAGAACTATTTCACGTTATCCAGGGGGAAGGCTCCTATCTCAACGAACAACGACTGCAGATCACTACGCAGACAGAACTCNGCGGAGCTTTGATTGGTACCGGTTTTCCTTACAATCGAGAGGAGCGGCCCAAGCTGATTCCAAAGTTTCAGAAGATGCTGGAGAGTTGTGGCGACATCCGCCGGATCGGGTCAGCCTCTCTGGATATCTGTTGGATTGCGGCAGGACGAATGGATGGATTTTTTGAGACGCTCAGTCCCTGGGATTTTGCAGCAGCCCAGCTGGTTGTTCGGGAAGCCGGTGGGAAGATCGGCCACATCGGCGAGGTGCCCCCGAGCGTTCCACCAGAACTCTATGGCCTGGATCTGATCGTTGGAGCACCTGCGATCTTTGACGAGATGCAACAGGTGTTGCGCTCTGCCTGATCAGGCGAAGCAGCTGTACATCTTCTGCACCAGCGCCTGGTTGTAACCATGGGAGGTCATGTTGGCCACCACCCGACCACGCAGTGGATAGCCCAGCAGGAACAGGTCACCAATNANATCAAGGATCTTGTGNCGGACAAACTCNTCCGNAAAGCGNANTTCGGTGTTGATCACCTTGCCNTCATANATGATGATNTGNGAGTTNAGATAGCCNCTGCCNACCTTGCCCATCTTCTGNGCCATGTCGATNTTCTGNAAGGTGTTGAAGGAGCGNGCTGGCGCAATTTCATTNAGGAAGGAATNCTGCTCTGCGTTGAAGGTCANTTGCTGNTCNAGAATCGGTGGTGGGTANTNGACNCGCATNGTNACTTCGAAACCATCATAGGGNTCCACGTAGAGATACTTNTGNTCNGGGTCTTCTTCACCNATGCTGAGTTTTTCGCAAATCACCGCTTCNGTCACCTNGGCNTCCTGATCCACGGTTCCNGCTTCGTCAAGCAATNGGGCAAAATCNAGAGCNGAGCCGTCCACNTTTGGGATNTCCTCNTCGGCCTTGATNAGCACATTGTCCAGCCCAGCCATCGACAAAGCNGCCATCAGGTGCTCCACTGTGCGGACACGTCGATTCTCCCGGGCCAGCACCGTAGAGTTGGCGGTAAAGCTCTGCTGGCTCTGTGCATGCTGGTAATCTTCTAGGCTGGTAATCCGACCAGGAATGGAGATGCCATCGAGAGTTTGAAACTGAATCCCGCTGTTTGGAGGAGCTGGACTGAGAATGATGCCCGTGTTGCGACCACTGAGCAGACCGGTACCATTGAGGACCACGTTATCGCCAAGAGTACACTGGGGACGTCCGGACTTGCGCAGCTCCACGGATTGCCGGTTAGTTGCGGGCTGGTAGGGTGCTGTCTCGATCCGAGTATCGGAAGGCAGAATCGCTTCCTCGTCTGGTTGAGCGGCCCGCAAGGCACCGGTGATCTTGTCCAACAACACATCCAGATGCAGTGGCTTTTCTAGAAAGTCTCGGGCCCCCAGCTTGATCGCACTGACAGCAGCTTCAATCCCAGCGTGTCCGCTCATCATGATCACGGGTAGCTCGGGCTGTTCGTTGCGTAGGTTCTTAAGGATCGCCATGCCGTCTTCTCCAGGAAGCCAGATGTCAAGGAGCACCAGAGACATTGGCTGCTCTTTCAGAGCGTCGTAGAGTTCCCGCGCATGTGCGCAGCAGCGTACGGGGTAGCCTTCATCTTCGAGTACGGCGGCCAGACTACTACGAATCGCCGGTTCATCATCAACGACCACGATTGGATTCATGCGACTCCTGCAGGAAAGGATAACAAGGCGGATGGAATTGTCGGCTAGTGTGCACTCTTTATACCGGGCTTTGGCAGAAATAGGGCAAGAAAATCTGCAAATCTTGATCATTTGTTGGAACCACCACGCATGAGTGAGAACCACGATTCACAAGATTCTACCTTGCTCCACGTGGATCAATTGACGCTTGAATTTGGCGGATTGCGTGCCCTAGAGAACCTGAGCTTTCAGGTCCAGTCCCAGGAAATTCTTGCGCTGATTGGTCCCAACGGTGCTGGCAAGACAACCTGCTTTGAGTGTATAATGGGCTTTCTTCCTCCAAAGCTTGGGAAAATACACCTATATCCTCCCCATCACCAAACACAACGACTGAACGACCTCAAGCCCTACCAGATCGCCCAGCTGGGTGTGGCTCGCACCTTTCAGAGCATCCGCCTGTACGAAAAACAGAGTGTTCTGGAGAACGTGATGGTGGGCCGCCAGATCCGTACCAAAACTAGTACGTTGGGTGCGCTCCTGCGAGATCGGCGCACCCAAGCAGAGGAACAGCAGATTCGTGAGGATTCCTTCCAACTGCTGCAGCGTATGGAGCTGGAACAGTATGCTCAGGTAACTGCGGACAGCATACCCTATGCAGCTCAACGGCGTTTGGAGATTGCTCGGGCGCTAGCTACCGATCCCTTTCTATTGCTGCTTGATGAACCGGCAGCTGGCATGAATCGGCAGGAAACAGAAGAACTGGATGAGCTACTGGTGGAGCTTCGGGAAGAATTTCAACTGACGATCCTGCTGATTGAGCATGACATGCAGCTGGTGATGAAGATCTCGGATCGAATCATCGTGCTAGACCGTGGACGCAAGATCGCAGAAGGCCCACCACAGCAGATTCGCCAACACCCTGAGGTGATTCGAGCTTATCTTGGGGAACAGGCTATTTCATGATGCTGGATCTACGCAACTTGGTGAGTGCTTACGGCAACATCCTCGCTCTGCAAAGCGTCTCTCTTCATGTGAAGCCGAGTGAGATCGTGACCATCCTGGGCAGTAATGGCGCTGGCAAGACCACCTTGTTGATGGCTATCGCCGGGCTGGTGCCTCCCCGCCAGGGAGAAATTCTGTGGGAGGGAAGACCGATTCAGCAACTGACTCCAGATCAGATCAAAGCGCTAGGCATTGGGCTGGTTCCTGAAGGACGACGCATCTTCACAGAATTCAACGTGCTGGAAAATCTGCGAATGGGGGCCTACCTGCGCCGGGACCGGGAACACATCCGAGAGGATTTGGAGCGAATGATGGAACTCTTTCCGATCCTGCATCAGCGTCAGTCACAGCTTGGAGGCACCCTTAGTGGTGGTGAGCAACAAATGCTGGCGATCGCTCGGGCCCTGATGGGACGCCCCCAACTACTACTGCTCGATGAACCATCTCTCGGACTGGCCCCCATGATTGTCCAGCAAATCTTCGAGATCCTGCGCCAAATCCACCATCAACAACAAACGACAATCCTGCTGGTCGAGCAGAACGCCTACCTGGCCCTCCAACTCGCAGATCGAGGCTATCTCCTTGAAAATGGCAAAATTCAATTGACCGATACAGCGGCAAACTTACTGGACAATGAGGATGTTCAGCGGGTCTATCTTGGTGGGTGAGGATGACAGCAAAAAATTAAATGAATCGTTCATTAGGGCCTGTGATCAATTTAGCCAAATGAACGCAGCTATCCAGTGGATACCTCCCAAAAAAGCATAGACTCGCTTATCGTAACGGGTGGCAATCCCCCGGTATTGCTTCCACTTGGCAAAGAGGTTCTCAATCAGGTGTCGCCAGCGGTACTTGTCTCGGTCGAACTCCCAGGGTTGCTTTTGATTGGACTTCGGTGGAATCACTGCTTCCACC